>NC_015943.1:300000-488918 GCF_000223905.1 Haloarcula hispanica ATCC 33960 | reverse complement strand
CAACCCCCGCCCCCCAGATTTCACGAGAGTATCGTTGGAGAGGAGGGGAAGAGAGGGCAAAATGAAACTCTGAATGAGAAGAAGATTTAATATAAGTGGGTCAAAACAGCATCCGTAATACGTTAGGTTCAGTTTAATTCTCTAGTGGAAACTCAGCAAGAAGCGTCAGACATTATTTCTTCCCTCCCCTATAGCAACTCTCATGAAATATGGGGGGCGGGGGAGATATCTACCTGTCTCTTCTATTCAGCAAGGCAGAAAGGAGACCTCAACTTCTCATGGTCAGTTATCGTCGTCAACAAACAATATCCATCGCTAGTAGGTTATATCCATAGGAGTCTACGGTCGCGCTGCTCTGTATTTGATTCCCTGAGAGACCATCAATCCCTCTCCACTCACTGTCTAGACTCCGTGCTTTCTCTGAGTTACTACACAATTGATGACTTGCTCTGCTCAACTACACCCCACATTTCATGAGTTAGGAGCTGCTATTCTTAAACTCTCGTGAAATGTGGGGGGTGGGCAACAAAATGCCGGTTCACTGGCCGATATTAACTCTCGTGAAAACCGGGGGGTCCCACTTCTCTACGGCCGATACAGCAAGACACTATCAAAGTTGAACTACGCCGCCTGCGTAGCGTGTTTGCGTTGGAAATCTCATCTGGAGACTTTCCTGAAAAGAGACAGATCAAAGATAACATCGCAGCTGAAATTATTCAGGTCACACACCCTGTACCACATGAGAGATCTGTTTATCTAACCGAACTCAGGCATCTTGTTTGTTCTAATACATCATGTAGGCGATTGAGCTATTGCCCACAATGTTCGTTTTGTGCAGCCCTCGCAGCCGGCGGCTCCACACGATGTCCAACCCACCAGACGACGCATTGCTGACCGAACTCGCAACCCACCAGAACCGAAAGCTTCTGCTCTGGCAGCTCGCAGCAGACGGACGCTCGTTCTGTGGTATCCAGTTTGTCGCTCGTGAGCGCGACCTGCAGAACGTTTCTATCGACGAACAAGTCCAAGCCTTCGTCGACGATATGCTCTCAGACGGCGAGGTTCGACCAGAATACGACGCGATGACTGACTGGGAAGCCCTGGAAGCGAACCACGGCGACACCGCCGACCAGTACCTCTAGATCGGACTTCGACCCAGCGCGATTTTGTGCTGCCTCGGTGGCTGGAGGCTTTCCAGTATGTTGCCGACAGCCGAACCACCGTTCGACCCGATCTTCGTCGATGAACCGCTGCTTATCCCAAACTATGAAGAAACGATCATCAGCACAGTCGGCTTGCCATTCTACGCCGACGTCACTCGCCCCGATGAAGTGCCCGCTGACGAGCGCGAGCGAACCATCGACCTTGCGGAACGTATCTTACGCGCCAGCGGCGTCCGAATTGGCTTCGGGCACCACGAGAAAGTCCGAACCTCGATGGAGTCGTGGGCTCCCAATGCCGACGAGGAATGCGACGCTGACCCCGGTTACTGGCGCTCTCATGTCCTCTTGATGTCGCCCCAAGAGATGAACTTCGGACAGCTGGACGGCGAACCCGAGGAGAGGTACAAGAAGGCCAAGACCGTGCTTGCGTGGGCCAGAGAGTGTATCGACAGCGACGTCCTTCAGGAGATCGAGCGGTCCCAAGCCGAGGATATCAAACAAGCGTGGTACGACGCCGCAGAAGCCGAACTGAGCCAGCGTGAGATCGAGCAGTTCGCCGAGGACCCGCCGGAAGCGCTCGATGGGTGGACGAAACTTGACGCCGACTACGACGCTGTCACGGTGGCCTACGTCGCTGACAACCATGGGACGCCATCGGTCGCGGCCGTCTTTGAGGGTGCTGACAGCGAGTTGAAGGCGCGTGAGTTCACCCTGGAGGAGTGGAAGGAGAACGACGGCAATCCTCGCGAGGCAAGGCCAAATCGGTTCTGTGTCACGACTGACGGTGACGGGGCCTACGCACAACTCCGGTCCCATCTGTTGACCTTCGAGGTCGAGTCGATGGAGCCACTCGAAGTGTAGATCATTCCTGCGCTGAGCATGGTCACATCCCAGGTTCACCACACCGTGTTTCGAGTGTAAACACTACTGCTGTCTGGTGGTTTTCACCGGAAACGGTGGTGTGTCTACACGCGTGAGCAGTAGTCATTTGATGATGGCAGTCGCTGATATCCTCAATGTAAGGGTGTAACCGGTGCTTGGGAGTGGTTCATTCTTAGAGGGACTGTGAAACTCTTCTCTGAAAGATTACTGTATTGAATGCTTCGGGGTTGGAAAATACTCTGTGTGGTATTATACAACTACCCTTTAGTTAACTAAACCACAATTGATTTACTGGCTTCCCCTTTGTATCCATCATATGATGTCGAGATTTATACAATATTTCCCGGCAAGCAGCCGCATGGAATCAGATACTTCTGTCTGTGTTGGTCCTGCCCTCATGTCGCTCAGCAACAAGGTGAGTGCTAATGCCTAAACACTGTTCGAGACGGGAACTGCTGGGCGGTGCTGTGGCTGGAGCTGCTGGCCTGATTGCAGGCTGTAGTTCCTCAAAGGCCGATTCTGAGGATTCATTTACTGTTGCGTTGGCGCGAGATCCAACACGGGAAAAGTGGGATGTCTACAACGGTATCACACCGTATTATACGCATGTGTTTGAACCGCTCGTTGACACCACAGCGGAGATGGAAACCGCGCCGCTGCTTGCCACAGAATGGGAGGCCGTCGACGAGACGACGTGGGAGTTTTCCTTACGCAATGATGTCACATTCCACAACGGAGACCCGCTGACAGCCGACGAGGTTGTCCGCTCCTTTGACCGTGTTTTTGAGCAGTGGTCGTGGGTCCCGGGCTGGATTGGTGTCACGTCTGATGGCGTCACGGCAGTAGATGACACCACTGTTCGGTTCGAGACAACGGACCCCTTCCCCGCGTTTCCTGGCACAATCTCACACCAGTATTTCGGCATTCAACACCCTGATGAAAACGAGACGCCGACTGGGACAGGCCCGTTTGAGGTCGATGAAGTCACGGCAGGACAGTCAATCACGCTTACGCCGTTTGCTGATTATCGAGACGGGACAGCTACCCCCACAGAACTCACTTTTGAGTGGATCAAGGATCCCAACACGCGCGTGCTGTCTCTTGAAAAAGGTTCAGTCGATATCGCACAACAAATCCCGAAAAGCCGGGCTACGGCGCTTGTCGAGGCTTCGGAGACAGGGATCGACACCTATCTCACACCTGAGGCTGGGCTCGTCGCAGTCAATCTGTATCGGTCGCCGACCGATGACGAGCAACTTCGAAAGGCACTCAACTGGGCTGTCGACCAGAGCCAGATCGTCGAGAATGTTCTCAACGATATTGGCAAGCCAGCATATGGACCGATTTCGTCTACTATTCCATGGTCAATTCACGATGAACTCCCGACCTACGGGCCAGACCTAGATCGGGCACGGGACCTCGTTGAGGCGTCCAGATACGACGGCGAAACGCTATCGGTTCTGATCAATAGCAAAAATGCCGACGATAGAACGATCGCACAGACGCTTTCCGGTTGGTTCAAAGAGATAGGCGTCACAAGCGAGATTCGACAGGTCGATCCGGCATCGTTCAACGAGAGGTTCACCGCAGGCGAAGCGAACCTGACGCTCGTCGGTTTCGGATCGAATAGCGCTGCCTGTGACTATCTTATTCGGCAATGTTCCACTCCGAAGGCAGTGACAATCGGAAACGCTACAAGCAAGACGGCACCGGCATCTACAATCCTGGTCCAGAAGTCGACCGCCTCATCGAGCAGGGATATCGGGCAGAAAATCTGGAAGCGAAACGGGACTACTACGGTGAAGTCCAGCGGCGCGTGGTCGATACCGGGGCGGTCATCCCACTGTATTACAACGAGTCCGTCTTCGGCCGGCGGGCGGATGTCTCCGGTATCGACGGCCACCCGGTAGACAACATGATCGAATGGTCTGGTCTCACGCGGGAACAATGAGCAGGGATACCGTGAGTCTCGATGTCCTGCGTTTCAACTCAGGTGTGAACCGTGCTGTTCTGCTGGCCGTCGATGAACGTACCGTCTCTATCCGGTGGTTCAGAGCGACTAGGGCAGCTGGTCTGGACGAGAACTCGAATGTTGCAGACGAAGTGTGATATATAGTATGTATAAATTCACGCGACGACAGACATTGTTTGCAGCTGCAGCCGGTATTTCGGGCCTCAGTGGGTATTGGCTACAAAGCGGTGATAGCGTAGACGATGACACGTTCAGGGTTGGCTCACCCTGGACGCCGGATGCGATAGATCCCGTGGCAAACGGCTGGCTCTGGCGACGCCTCAATGTGCTTGAGCCACTGCTTACCGTCGATTACGACGCGACTGTGTCTCCGGGCTTGGCCACTGACTGGCACATGGTCAACGACAGGACGTGGGAGTTCACACTCCGTGAAGGAGCCACATTCCACGACGGGACTGAGGTGACTGCAGAAACTGTGCTCCCATCGCTCACACGAGCATTCGAATCAAGTTCGATGGCTGCAGTCCCGGTCGAATCAGTCGAAGCCGCTGCTGACCGGACGATTATAATTCAAACTACAGTTCCGTTTTCACCACTGCCAGCACACTGTACCCGTGGGATTACCTGCCCTGTTTCACCGTCTGCAATCGCCAACGATGGGTCAATCACTGAGCCGATCGGTACTGGTCCGTTTCAATTCGAAGACTGGGAGCCGGGCTCGACAATCACAACGACCGCTACCCCGGACTACCACGGGTCGACCGCACACATCGAGACACTAATCTACGAAGGGATCACTGACGACCAGACTCGGCGGCTAAAGCTCGAAAGCGGGGAACTGGATATGGCACGTATTCTTCCGAACAAGGCAGCGGATACACTTGCATCCAGTCCCGATCTCACTGCTCACACGTACAAGATTCCGCGAGCCCGATACCTTGTGTTCGACCTCGACTCTGCACCGTTTGCGGACAAAAAAGTCCGTCGCGCGGTGATGTATGCTATCGACCGGGACCACATCGTTGATTCGTTGCTGAATGGGCTGGGGTCGAAAGCGGTCGGTCCGTTCCCAGCGGATGTAACGGAGTGGGCCGCAGAGCTCGAACCGTACGAATACTCACCTGATAAGGCACGGAGTCTGCTCGCTGAAGCAGGATGGGAACCGGATGGGGGCACCCGTACCCGTGACGGTGACACACTCTCGGTGTCGATCTGGACGTATAATACCCGTCCACTACTGCCCACGATTGCCGAAGTGATACAGACACAGCTTCAGGCGGTTGGCTTCGATGTCGATATTTCAGTCATGGAGTCCTCGACAATCAAAGAGCAAGCAACAAACGGGGAGTTCGATACCGTTCTGTGGTCGAGTTCAGTGCTATGGTATCCCGACCCGGACCGACTGTCTGACCTCGTTCATTCGGAGACGGAGACGATGTTCAGTGGCTACGAGAGCGAAGCGGTCGACCGGCACCTCGAAGCAGCTAGGCGGACAGCCGACCGTGACGAGCGGTTCGAGCGATACGCAGCGGTCCAGCGGCGTATGCAACGTGACCTCCCGCTCGGCTGGCTCACCTACTACGCGAACGTCATCGGGACTCGTGCCGACGTCGAGGGATACCAGCCCCATCCCATCGAATCCTGTTATCATCTGGAGGAGGTCACACAGCAGCGATGATCGGGGCGGAACTCTGCAAACGACTGCTGACGATGGCAATCGTTCTGCTGGGTGTGTCGCTGCTCACGTACGGGCTGGTGTTCGTCACACCGGGGGATCCGGCGCGAACGATTCTGACCCAACAGATGGGTGGACAGGCCCCATCTCAGGATGCAGTCGATCAGTTTCGAGCTGAAAATGGGCTTGACGACCCATTCATAGTCCAGTATGCCCGCTGGATGGGGAACGCACTGCAAGGCGACCTCGGTCAATCGTACTACAGCGACCGGTCTGTTTCTGATATGATTGTCCAACGGTTGCCGAATACAATCGCACTCGCTGTTGCATCGATGCTCGTCGCGCTTGTAATAGCTCTCCCAGCCGGAATTGCCAGCGCGAGTAATCCGGGGAGCCGGACTGACTACGCCGCACAGATCGGCTCGCTAATAGGGGTCTCAATGCCGAACTTCTGGCTTGGCTACCTGCTTATTATCGTCTGTGCGCTCCGTCTCAACCTCTTTCCGGTGGCCGGCGCGGCTGGACCGAAACATCTGGTTCTCCCCTCACTGACGCTTGGCTCTGGAATGGCTGCGGTTATCGCGCGACTGGTTCGAACAGCGATGCTTGATGTTCTGGATGACGCGTACATTCAGGCCGCCAGATCGAAAGGGTTGCGCGAACGGATTATCGTCTATAAACACGCGCTCCGGAACGCGCTTGTGCCCGTCGTGACGATTATAGGTTTGCAGTTGAGTTACGTCCTTAACGGCGCAGTTGTTATCGAAGTAGTGTTTCAACGGCCGGGCTTGGGGACGTTACTCGTTGATGCAATCTTTGCTCGTGACTACCCGGTCGTACAGGGCGTAACACTGCTAATCGGCGTCATCTTTGTCTTGGTGAACTTTGCAGTCGACCTGACGTATAGCCGACTTGACCCACGAATCGACCTCGGAGGTGAGCACACATGAGCGACCGAACCGCCGATAGAAGAAAGCGACAGGAAGCCAACAAGCAACAGAGGGGAACTGACGGACTCGCAACGGACCGCCTCGGACAATTCGGAATCGGAGTTGTGCTCACGTTGCTTGTCCTTGCGGCACTTGGACCAGTTGTTTCGCCCTACGATCCAGTCGAACAGGACCTTTCGAACAGGCTTGAATCTCCGTCACTGTCTCATCCGTTCGGGACCGACCAGCTGGGTAGAGACGTACTGACAAGACTCCTTCATGGTGCGCGATTCTCGCTCGGTATCGCCGTCGCTGTAACCACTGTACGACTTATTATGGGGACGGCAGTCGGCCTCCTCGCCGGCTACGCCGGTGGCTGGATTGATGAGACGCTGATGCGACTTGTCGATACACTGCTTGCGTTCCCTGGAATCGTCCTCGCACTTGTCATCGCCGGGATTCTGGGGCCGAGTCTGGTGAACGTGATGCTTGCACTGGCGGTCGTTGGTTGGGCATCGTACGCACGGTTAGTTCGGAGTAGCGTACTCTCGCTTCGAGAGCGTGAGTTTGTAAGCGCCGCACGATTGCTCGGCCGGTCACGAACGCACATCGCAACTCGCCACCTACTCCCGCACGTCGTTGCACCAGTTGTCGTTCTGGCAACGCTTGACATCGGCAGCGTCATTCTCGGCACAGCGGGACTTTCATTCCTTGGGCTGGGCGCACAGCCACCCACACCTGAATGGGGGACAATGCTTGCATCCGGACGCAGCTATCTCAGACAGGCGTGGTGGCTTGTCAACGCTCCGGGCCTCTGTATCATGCTCACCGTACTCGGATTCAATCTTCTCGGAGACAGCCTTCGAGATATGCTTTCACCTACGCAGACAGCACAGATGGAGGAACTGTAGCAATGAGCGAACCACTGCTTCGCGTCGAGAACTTACAGACTCGTTTCGACACTGATCACGGGACTGTCGACGCGGTCAGCGGGGTGTCGTTCACCGTCGACCGGGGCGAAATTGTCGGTATACTCGGCGAAAGTGGGAGCGGCAAGTCCGTTACTGCCAGATCAATTTGCCGACTTGAGGACCCGGGAAACATCGTTGGCGGATCCATTACCTTTGCTGAAAGAGAGCTAACAACTGCCACTGAAGCGACACTGCGTCAACTACGTGGAAATAAGCTCTCGATGGTCTTTCAGGACCCGACGGAAAGCTTGAACCCTGTGTTTTCGGTCGGTGAGCAGATCGCAGAATCGGTTCGGATACACGAATCGAGCGGGACACAACGTCTGCTAGATTTCCTCGGTGTGTCGCCGTTCCAGGATCGGTCAGCGTGGGAGAACGCACGGGAGCGCGCTATCGAGTTGCTGGACCAAGTAGGCATCCCGAACCCGGAAGCAAATGTGTCGTCATTTCCACACGAGTTTTCTGGTGGTCTCCGGCAACGAGCAGTCCTCGCCATTGCACTGGCAAGTGAACCCGCGTTGCTGGTTGCCGACGAGCCAACAACAGCACTTGACACGACCACACAGGCAGATATTCTCAGTCGATTGCGCTCGTTACGTGACGAACAGAACATCGGCATACTGCTTATCTCCCATGATATCGGTGTGATTGCACAGACATGTGACCGTGTCGTGGTACTCTATGACGGACAGGTAATGGAGGCCGGCCCCGTTGAGCGAATACTGACCGCACCGGAACATCCGTACACGAGAGCACTCCTTTCGAGTTCGGTCCGAAACAGCGACGCTGACAAGCAAGTCCAGTCCGCCATGGCACGTCCACGAGACCCCAGCAGCAGCCATGAGGGCTGTCCGTTTGCCGACCGCTGCCAGTATGTGACCGAAACGTGTCGCTCTGGGCCGATTCCGACGACTGAGGCCGCGTCGGACCACCGACTCGCCTGCGTCGAAGCACCGTTCTCTGAAGCCAAGTTCGTGTCCGAACAGCAGGAGATTCCGGCAGCTAACGGAGGACAACAGAATGACACAGCGTAACCAAACTCCAGATGATGTGCAGTCTGGTACTCCTGTGGTCGAAGTACAAAACGTCTCGAAAGCGTTTTCATCGACACGATCCGTCCTCAGTCGGTTGCGTAGCAGCGACTCACCGGCGAAAGCGGTCTGTGATGTATCCTTAGCCGTCCAACGTGGCGAAACGCTGGGACTTGTTGGTGAGAGTGGCTGCGGGAAATCAACACTCGCGAAACTCATCACCGGACAGCTCACCCCGGACGATGGGCAAGTTCGTCTCGATGGAACGCGCGTCGGTGACCTCTCAGAGCGTTCGACCGCGCAACGGCGGCGAGTCGGCGTCGTGTTTCAACACGCCCGGGGAAGCTTTGACCCCCGGTGGCCCATCGGTCGGTCAATTGCTGAAGCCAGTAGCGACGCCACCTCGGCTTCCCTACATGACACCGGCCCAGACGAGGTCGCTGAGCTGTTGTGCAGTGTTGATCTTGCGCCAGAAATCGCTGACCGGTATCCCCGGGAACTCTCCGGCGGCCAAATACAGCGCGTCGCTCTCGCCCGAGCTATTGCACACGACCCCGATATAATCGTACTCGATGAACCAGTCTCCGGACTCGACATGGCCACACAGGCGAGAGTTCTTTCGCTTCTCGCAGACATACAACAGCAGTTCGGTGTCGGCTACGTGTTTATTTCCCATGACCTCAATGTCGTCAGGTTCCTCGCTGATAGGGTCGCGGTAATGTATGCTGGCGAACTCGTCGAAGTCGGGCAAGCAGGCGACCTGTTCCAGTCCCCGAACCATCCCTATACTGAAGCGTTAATCCGTGCGATCCCGAGTGATGACCCACGAGATCCCCCGCCAGTGCCGCTTCAGGGTGCTCCTCCTGACCCAGCAGATAGACCGGAAGGCTGCCCATTCCATCCACGTTGTCCGGCCGTGACACAATCCTGTCAGGAACACCATCCGTCACTCGAAGAGGTTCGAGAGACACACGTTCGGTGTCTTCATGCTCCGGAAGCGACAGGCGAAACAGACATAAATGAGTCCCACACTGAAGATGGCTCTGAGATGAGTAGATTCTGAGCCCATGAAAACCGATTATTCTACTCAAAGTCAACGTTTTTGTGGATGCTTTCACCAGTCATCACTGACTTCACTCTCGTCACAGAAGATGTCCTCATCAAGATAATCAACGAGTTACCGGGCAGGTCATGCTCACAACCTCTTCCGTGTCGTCTGTATAAATATTGCCGCCGATCAGCGTGATGACGCCACACAGTGACGGACAGCACAGGGACGGATAGCCAACTCGTCCAGTTTCGCTCTCTGTCGGTTTGTGCTTCCCTCGGGGCCGGGGTTTAAATACTATGACGACCGCAACCAAGCGTGTGACTGACCGGAATCCTGAGTACGACCCCGCGGATATCCCCGGTGCCGCGAGTTCCGATCCTGAAACGAGAGGAAACGGACAGGAACGAGTCCTCGACTCCACTGGATATCCCGACCGTACAGAGGATGATGCTCGCACCTGTCGGACCTGTGGACAGGCCATTCCACGGGATGAACGCCAGTGTCCGTTCTGCGCTCAAACCGGCATCTCAGAGACTTCGTTCGACGATCAGGATAGCAGCCCACTTGGGGAGTGGACGTTCGGGCGGGTAGTACTCGCACTCGTCGAAGCGAATACTGACTTCCATGCACGAGCCCTCGGCGCTGCGGCCTTCTCCGTTTCCGACAGCATCGCGAGCGGCGAGGATGTCTCTCATGGAACGGTGAAGTGTCGAGCAGCCTTCGGAACTGAGCCAGCCGCCACTCTCACGAAAGGCTGGCCCGACCTGCCGACCGAAACCACGATCGGCGAGGAATCCGGACAGGCGCTCTTGGAGACAGCCGACGAACAGACCAACTGGGACGGGGATGGGGGCGACGTCCAGCCACGGATCTATCTCGAGGACGGGTCGCCAGTCACCGACCGCTCGGAGTTCCAGCAGCTCACGGATGAGTTCCGGGAGGACGACGGCACGTACTGGCTTGTGCCCGGCGTTGTGAAGCGCCATCAGGCAAGAGCCGAACCGGAGATAGTCGGAATCGGGTTCTACTGTCGCCAGTGTGGCGCCGTGACGGGACACGAATCGTACGGACTCGATGGCTTCGAGTGCCACCCACACCTTGACCGCATGATCTGGACCTGCAGGGAGTGTGGGCAGCACCGACACGAACCCGACCAAGAGGATGACACGGGGGACGTCACGGACTACGAGCATCTTCCCGACGGCGTCTCTCCCGAAGACATCCACGGCGACGAGCCAGACTTCCAGGAGCAAGAATTTCAGGACCAGATCAGTGCCTATCGCGAGCGGAATGGCTTTTTCCCGTGGGAACGGTAACTATTCCGTTGCTTCAGAAAGAATTTTTGAGGACAGCTCATCAGAGATCCAGAAGCCAGCGTCACGAAGGGCGTCAAGTTCGTGTTTTAATTCAATGTCTCCAGCATTGGCTCCGCGGAGTAGTATCCCGATGACTCCCGTTACCGTCAGGCTGTGTCTCCGAGCGACCTGTCGACCGTCTTTTTCATCCAAAAGGATGAGGTCAGCATCGTGCTCGATGGCATGACAAATAGCAGCTGTTTCCCCGAGATCCAGCTCGTAGAAGATTTCAGTGAAGAGGTGCGACTGTTCGACCTCGGTGATCGTCAGGAACTCATCGTCACGCAACGAGCGAAGCGCGTCTACACCTGCCTCTCCATCAGTGAGTTCGTCCCACACCTGACGCGGAATGGTGATGCTCGAAAACTGCGATTTGAGAAGAGTGAGTTGGTCGATAAGTGCAAGATTCAGCAGCGGTGACGTGTCCGAGACTACAAGCTCGTTATTCGGCATAGTCGAGGTCTTCGGCAAGTTCAGTGTCGGTGTAATGGCGTGGGATTTCGCGGTCTCCGAGTAACGCTTGGAACTCTCGGTGGGACAGTTCTGCCAATGCACGCGCTTTCCCGAACGAAAGGACATCACGCGCGTAAAGCGAGACAGCCAATTCTTGTTTCATTGCCTGCGGCCGCTCTCCCTCAGGAATCTGGAGCGCCTCATACACCTCTTCATCAATTTCGATAGTAGCCATACTCGTCTGTTGGATAACCCGATTATTGAGTGTTTGGCTGCGCTATCCGAATGTGACGTCGTGTAGTCTCACCTGTGTGGTCGAAAACCTCTGTTTTCGTAGATGGGAGTGCAATTTGGTACGATACGATTCGTGTTCGACGTGCATGACCGACCGGTGAACGGCTGAGGTTTTGTGTCTCCCCCGAAGCCGGAGGAGATCATGAGTACCACAGCGCCTTCCTTCGAGGAGTATGACTTCGACCGCGGTGACCACGTCAGAACTGACTGGACCGACGGAGACGGCCCACTCGATGCAGTCGTCGGAACCGGTGCAGAAATTTCGTGTTCCGGCGGCAACGTGATCGTCGCTGTCGAGGCTGACGACGACCAGTATCCCGAGCGCTCGATCTACGGCGGCACACACGATTGCGCTCCCGAGTGGGTCGAATTGCTGTGAGTGACTCCCCCCTCTCGTGAGAGCAATACCTCCGCTCGCTCGCTGAGAGTGGGGCCTCCACCTCGATTACGGTGGATTACTCGCAGCATTCAGCGGGTCGTAGGAGTCTGCATGATAGGCAACACGCCAGAGTTTGAGAACAGCACGAGTGACGAGTGCTTCGACAGACTGCTTGATGCAGGACTCTTCGATATCGTCTGGATCGGAAGTGGCGTCAGGGGGCGGATGATAGTATTCGAGACCTGGAACGGAGATGTAATCACCGCCATGTGGATGACTGTCCCAGCGGAAATTCACACCGTCAGTGTCCGTATAGTGAAATTTGTAGTCCGCTCGAGTCGTCCACTGAACATCAATTCGGGCGGAGTCAGCACTACGGCGGCCGTCACCGAGTGGGACTTCCAGAACCGTCGGGTTGAGATAGCCGTCTAGCGTTGGCGCTGCGAGCGGCTCTTCTCTCTCGATGATGTCACGAACCGTGAGGAGCGCTGATCGGTCGATCGATCCTCGTAAGGAGTGGAGTTTGTCTGTTCCGTTTCTCTCCACCATCTGCTAGGCGAGAATACTATCGTCAGTTGATCGTGAGTCCCCGTCGACAAACTGTTTGGCATTCGCAATCGAGAGTGATTCCGAACACATGATTGCACGAGCCATCCGCGAGGCAGCTGACGAGCGTGATCTTAGCGCACCTGACGCGACCGACTTCGAGGCGATCAAAGGCGAGGGGTTCGCGCGAGCGTCGAAGGAAACGAGGTGTACGTCGGCGGGCCGAACTTGTTGACCCAACTCGATAGCGATGTCTCCGATCACCTCCAGCGTTTCGCTGATGAGGCCGGCGAGAACGCACAGACAGTGGTGTATCTCGTTCTCGAAGGAGAGTTGATCGCTGCCTTCGCGATGGCCGACGTGATCCGCGAGGAAAGCTACGCTGTCGTCGACGCACTCCACGATCTGGGCATCGAGGTGGCGATGCTGACCGGCGACTCCCAGGACGTCGCCGGAGCGGTCGCCGATGAACTGGGCATCGATACGGTGTTCGCAGAAGTCCTCCCCGAGGACAAGGACGAGAAAGTCCAAGAACTCCAAGACCAGGGCAAGCTTGTGGGGATGGTCGTCGACGGCGTCAACGACGCGTCGGCGCTGACGCGAGCGGACGTCGGCATTGCGATCGGGAGCGGTACCGACGTTGCGGTCCAGTCGGCCGACGTCATCCTCGTCCAGAACAACCCGATGGACGTGGTGCGACTCGTGAAGCTAAGCAAGGCGAGCTACCGGAAGATGCAGGAGAGCATCGTCTGGGCGGCCGGCTACAACGTCTTCGCTATTCCGCTTGCAGCAGGCGTATTGGCACCGATCGGAACTCTGCTGTCCCCCGCTGTAGGTACGCTTCTGCTGTCTTTGAGTACAGTAATCGTCGCGATCAACGCACAGCTACTCCGCCGCGTGGACCTGTCCATTCCCGAGCTTCCAAGCGGGACACCAGCTACGGAGGCACAGCCCGCGGACTGAGGCCCTTTTGGCTACTACAGGAGGGATTCCTTCGGGATGACCATCGCTTCCGACAGACCGGTGGGTGCTACGCAGGAACCGATTCTTTGCTCTCCAAATACTGGCTTTCCCACTCCTGTCGTGCCTCTATTTCACGCTTACCACGCTGTGTGACTGTGTATACGCTCGTCCGCTTGTCGAGTTCACCCTTCTCGAGCAGTCCTTTGTTGACGAGATCGTCGTGATTCGGATAGAGACGGCCGTGGTTGCTCTCTTGCTCGTGATGGGCCCATGCGGACTTTTCAGTCGCCCCGTCCAAGGACATCGCATGGACGATTCCCCACTCGACGACGTGGACCGGAGCATCTTGCACCAACTTCAGCTCAATGCCCGCCAGACCGATACGGAGATCGGTGAGAGGGTGGATGTGACCTCCACGACGGTCCGAAATCGCCTCGACAAGCTCGAGGGGAAGGGCGTAATCCGGGGCTACCACCCCGAGATCAACTACGAGGAAGCGGGCTACCCCCTCCACGTCATGTTCGTCTGTACAGTCAATCCGAATAAGCTTGACTCGTTGGCCGATCAGATCCTCGATATTCGCGGTGTGGTAACCACCCGCGAGTTGCTTGGGGGCGAACGGAATGTCCACGTCGAGGTCGTCGCCGGCACGGTTAGGGAAATCGAAGAGATCCGCAACGAACTGGCGGACGTGGGCATGACAATCACCAGCTCCGAAATCATCTCCGAGACACAAGTCCAGTCATGGGACCACTTCTATCCACAGTCGGGGCCCGGCGCGCGGCAGGATGACGGCACCGACGACGGGTCGGTCACCGATCAAGGATAACCGGGAGATCGATTGAAATTTTCAAACATCTCCGCGTCTACCGGCACTGAAATCACATTCTAATTTCAAAATATCCACCGATAGCCAGTTTGAGTTGGAATTTCCAAATGTGACAACTGTGTGGGTAACCGACTTTATTCGTGTCGGCGTCCTCCTTCGCCGGATAATCTCCTCGGGTCGGCTCCCCGTGGTGAACCCGGTGAGGTAGCCAGTCAGCGCTGCTCTGGCCAGACTGCGCGAACAGAGTGAGTATTACAGACACTGTACTGAGGGATTGCATTGTCAACGCCTTGGAAAAATCACATGCTGTACTCGCATCCTGTATTCAACACGGCCGGTGAAACCTATCACCGGCAGAGACTTTCAAAAGTCCGTTGCTGAGTAGAAATCATTCCTTCTGAATCCCCGTCGAGCAATTTCTGAAACTACAGCATTATCACGGGATTTCTCGGGATGCCTTCTACGCGCTCAAATCGGTACGACACGGCTCATCTGCTATTTGAGGGTGTCATTTCGGCTTGCAGATCGCGGTTTTCGTCCAAAGAGAGAGGCAATATGCTGTGTGCGAAGGCCGCCGGTTCTCTTCGGCTGAGGGGATGTCACAGGGAGAGTGGACTCGCGAACCTATCAGTTTTAGTGTATGAGATGGACGGGTGCGTTTCGGTGTGTCTGTTTCCCCCGCGAGATGGTGGCGGGGCGCATCACATGCCCCCGATTGACAATGGCTTCGGAACAACGCAGCGAAACACGAGCAGCGCATCAAGCGGACAGAACTCCTGACGGTGAGCCGACGATCTCGACCGATCGACCGGGATCACACGCCGGTCGTCACCCTCGTGGAGTGTACTCTCGGCGAGCTCACGCACGAGGCCGTGGGCGCCGTCAACTCGCACAAGACCGAGATAATCACCGAGTACAGACAGTCGCCTTCTTCTCGAATGTCCCGAACCGCTCGTCCTCGTAGGTTTCGGGGTTTTAGGCGTGTGCGGCTTCGACCGACTCGTCATCCATTTCGTTTTGGTACGGTAGCTGTGAATATAATCACACTGGTCGTAGGTGGTATCGGGTCGTCGTGTGGAATCCAGAGATCTATTACCGTGAGTGGCCTGTTTCAATCAAGAAGCATGGGGAACGATTTTCGCGAGACCACTGGAACGACGGAGAGAGTGACGGAATTGGTCGCCGCTTTCGAGGACGGGCGGGCGGGCGATGCCGAATTCGAGGCGTTGCGGGAGTTGCTCGCGACCGAAGACGCCAGGGACCGAGACGTCGCCATGTCTGGCATTCGTTCGGTCGGCATCGTCGACGAGGAACGAACCGAGGCGGCCGTCGACGTGTTGCTGGGGCACTGTTTCGACCAGCCCAGGCGAGTCCGCGAACCCGCCGCCGAGAGCCTCTCGGACGTCGGTCGCGAGCAGAACCCGGCAGTGCTCCGCCCCGCCGTCGACACCCTTCGGGAGCGGCTCCACGACGCCCACGAGTCGACCCGGAGAGAGGCACTGTTCGCCCTCAGGGAACTGTGCAAGCACCACGCCGAACTGTTCGTGCCGCTCGTCGACGATCTCCGGGTCCGTCTCGACGACGGCGAGGCGTGGGTCCGGGAACACACACTGGCCGTTCTGGGGGAGATCGCCGCAGAGCGACCCGAAGCTATCACCCCGCCGTTCGACGATTTCGAGGCGTGCCTGGACGACGACGTCCCGAAAGTACGGTCCAAAGCGGTCCTGCGGCTCGGCTCTCTCGCGGAAACGCATCCGGATGCGGACCGTCCTTCCATCGATGACTTCCGGGCGTGTCTGGGCGACGACAGCTGGACGGTCCGTTCCAGCGCGGCCAGTGCGCTCGCTTCGCTCGCGGAGACGCGCCCGGATGCGGTTCGACCCGTCATCGACGGCATCCTCGCATTGCTGTCGCCACCCGCTGCGTTCGTCGGACCCGGTCCCAGGGGTGAACAGACATCCATCACACTGGCGCTCGGGCGGCTGGGTGTGACCTTCCCACGCGAGGCACCCCGTATCGCCTCGACACTCCAGAGCATCTTCGACGAAGAAGGTGCTGGAAACACCACGTTCGAACCCATATACGAATCGATCACCCGTGAGCTAGAGACGATTGCACAAGCCCACCCGGAGGCGGTCGTGCCCGCCATCGATGACCTTACCGCCAGCCTCGACGCGTCGAGGATCGAACGCCGTCGTTCTGCGGCCAGGGCACTCACGGCGGTCGGACGGACCCACCCCGACGAGGTTCGCCCCGCCGTCGAGAACTTAGAGGCCCGTCTCGAAGACGAGGATCCGTGGGTGCGTATGGAGGCGACCGAGGCACTGCTGGCGCTGGACGTGGTGGACTCCGAAACGGAATCGGCGGCTGAGGAGATCTGCGCGCTCTTTCTCGCCGCCGCGGACTCCCAGGAGGCGATCGACCGGTTCGTCGCCGCAGAGCCTACCGTGGGGGCGCTGGTGGTCACCGAACTACGATCCCGTGTCGGCGACATGGATTCGGTCGACGAGAAGCCCTCCGTGGCAGCGGCATTCCGGACGATCAGTACCATCGACGACGCCTATCGCTATCTGAGTCCTATCTCGATCTGAGCTTCGGTCTTCGTCACTGCACTGGCTCACTCGGATATCGCATTGCGGGCTGCCGTCTCGTGGATGTCGTCCACTTTCCAAGACTTAATCCTCTATTCAGTCAGATTGGTATCTTTATCTTGTATTTGCAACCCTTTAGTTCATAAAATTGAGATTTTATTTCCAAACTCGGGTTTTTATTGTTAATATCTCTCGTTTTCACTCTAACTTATGCACTCTAGTTCGATTACCGATGATGTCGATAAGGCACATTATAACCTCCCAAAGGTCGTCACCACGGGCGACAGATTGGTGCCCTCGTTGGTTTCGAGAAGAACAAATTGAAGCTCTTGGATACCAGAATCAAGCACGAAGAATAACACTGATCAATTAAATCTTTAAACAAAGCACCAGTATTCAATCTGAAGGGCGTTATTTTGTATATAATACATGCGTAATTATAACTATTTGATCTCGGTTAGATACACCTTTTATTCCATTTCTTTACTTTTCTATTCCTTTTAGTAATAACATACGTACAGCTGTTATCGGTTGGTATCTCTTCGTCAGATAACCTCTTGTCACGTCGAACCGACGTGCAACCATGGCGTTCCCAATTCGCGTCAACGACGTGATGAGCAGTCCGGTCGAGACGGCGTCGCCTGAAACAACTGCCAGTACTGCCGCCGGCCGGTGTCACGCGGGCTCAATCGGGTCACTAGTCGTCGTCGAGGACGGAGAGGTCCTCGGCATCGTCACCAGCGACGACTTCGTGCGACTCCTCAGCGAGGAGTCGAGCCCGGAAGAGCGCTCGCTTTCGGAGTTTATGTCAACCCACGTTGTTTCGGTCGATGCGAGCGCCACCCTCGGCGCCGCGGTCGAAACAATGTTTGAGCATGATATCGCCCGGTTGGTCGTCTTCGATGGAGACGAGCTAGTTGGGCTGGTCAGCACTGACGATATCGTCCGTCACGTCCCGCAAATCCTCCAGCGGCGGGAAATCGAAGGCCACGAACAACAGACTGCCAACTACTACCGACATCAGGAGACTGCTTACGAAAAAAACGACTGGGACGTTGAGGGTACGGGACTCGACGACCACCACGTCAACGTCGGTGACAGAGTCGAGTTTTCGAAGACGATCAGCGAACAAGACGTGAGGACCTTCGCTGCCGCCAGTGGCGACACAAACCGGCTTCATCTCGACGAGGAGTACGCCAGCCAGACGCGGTTCGGCCGGCGAATCGTCCACGGGACGCTTGTCGGTGGATTGATCAGTGCTGCGTTGGCTCGTTTCCCCGGTGTAACTATATACATCTCACAGGACCTCTCGTTCCTAAAACCGGCCGACATCGATGTTCGCCTTACCGCAGTCTGTGAGGTTGTCGAGGACCTCGGCAGGAACAAATACCAGCTCACGACGGACGTGCTCAACGAGGACGGCGAACCGATAATTGAGGGCCAGGCCGCCGTCCTGATCGACGAGACGCCGGAGACAGGTCAGGTCACCGTCGAGGCCCTCGCCAGCGGGTGACCGAGCAGTTATAGTAACAATTAAACGATTTACACACTGATCGCACTGCTGCCATGCGATCAAGTGTGCATTGATTTCCAATGGCTACTATAGCAGACGCCTCCATCTGTTGTCTATCGGGAAACTATGAGACAGCACACGGAATTATGTCACTCGATAGCATACTCTGATATGGAATGACTATCGACGAACTCACCGACTTCGGGTTGCACAAGATGACCGACGAGGAGGTAGAGGGGTTTCTCTCTAGCCAGAGTATGGGAACGCTGGGACTCCCAACAGACGTCGAACCCTACCTGATTCCGATGACCTACGGGTATAATGGAGGGGGGCGTCTCTACTTCTACTTCATCGGAGACAACGGAAGTCGGAAAATGGAGTTGGCCAACCAGGCAGAGTCGGCGGCATTCCTCGTGTACAGTGCGGAGACAGCGTTTAACTGGGAGAGCGTCGGACTCATCGGGACGATTCAGAAACTCCCGGAAGACAGACGTGGTGAACTCGACGAGACGACGACGCCAACGTGGCGCCCGGAACTGTTCGAGACCGCGAGTGACTCGCTTGAAACACAGATATACGAGTTCCAGATCGAGGAATGGACCGGCGTTCGACACACTGGTCTCCCGCCGGGATTTTATAACTGAATGCGTCCCCTCCTCGGAATGAATCGGGCTGCTCGGAGATAACGTCCTCCCCGGCGTGAACGCTGGGATGCTGTCGCTTAATTAAGCGAGAATTCACAGGAGAAAGCCCGCTTCGTGGCGGAGAGCGCGACTGAGGGTCTGCCAGATTTCCCGCTCTACGCCTCCTTCTCGCGAGTTTGCGAAGAGGTCTGTGACGCTCTCTCCGAGCGCTTAGGGTACCGCATCTTCCAGCTCAGTTTGTGCAGCTCGATAGCGACGGCGATGGTCAGGGCAATCCCACCGAGAACGAGCCACTGTTCCAGACTGACAGGTGCGGTTCCAAGGACTGCCTGAGCGGGCGGAAAGTACATCGCTCCGAGGTGGATCAAGAACGCAGTAATCGTCCCGGTAAGCAAGATGGGGCTCTGCAACGGTGATAGACGGAACAGAGAGGCCGTCTCGGAGCGGGCATTGCCGATATTGACCATTTGGAACAGGACGACCAGCAGGAGCAGGTGATTGCGGACAGCCGCCTCCGAAAGCCCCTGCTCCAGTAACCAAATGAACGTCCCGAACCCGATCACACCGATCACCATCGCGGCGACGAGTGTCCGTTCGATCATGATTTGATTGAAGATTCGCTCGTCAGGAGAGCGTGGTGGCCGATTCAACACGTCTCCTTCCTTGGGTTCGAATGCCAGGGCGACGTCCTGAATCCCGTTCGTGACGAGGTTCAACCAGAGAATCTGGACGGGCACCAGCGGGAGTGGTAGTCCGGCCGCTAAGCTCAACAGGACGAGTGTAACTTCTCCAGCGCCGGTGGAGATGAGCAGGAAAATGATCTTGCGGATGTTGTCGAACGCGATCCGGCCCTGTTCGATGCCCGCGACTATCGTCGCAAAGTTGTCGTCGCTGATCACGAGTTCGGCCGCATCCCGGGCCACGTCGGTCCCCATCTGTCCCATAGCGATACCGATATTCGCCTGCCGAAGCGCCGGTGCGTCGTTGACACCGTCACCCGTGACGGCGACGTAGTGTCCCATACCCCGGGCAGCTTCGACGATTCTGAGTTTTTGATCGGGCGAGACGCGTGCAAACACCCGCGTCGTTTCTATGATTTCCACAAGCTGTTCTTGGGAGGCGTCCATGAGCTCGGTTCCGGTGGTGACCTCCTCCGGAGACTCGGCCAGTCCGAGGGCACGGGCGATAGCAAGGGCCGTCTCTCGATGATCTCCCGTAATCATTGTGACAGTGATGCCAGCCTGCTGTGCTGACGTAATCGCCTCCTCGACACCGGATCGGAGCGGGTCGATCATCCCGATAAACCCGAGAAACGTCAACCCGGTCGGTTCTGACGGGGGCTGGCCGAGATCCTCGGTAGTCTCCAGCGTTCCTTCGGCGACGGCAAGCACGCGATATCCCTCGTGAGCCATCTCGGTCGCCTGCTGTTGCAGTTCTTGCCGCGAAAAGTCGCCCTCGCTTGCATCCGAACACATCTCCAGAACGCGCTCGGGCGCACCCTTGACGAATACCTGTTCCTGGTCACGGGTTTCATGAAATGTCGCCGCATAGCGCTGTTCGGGTTCGAAAGGGATCTCGTCAATCTGTGGGTTCGCGTCGAGCGCCGCCTCGCGGGACCACCCCAGCTTGTGACCGAACGCGAGAAGCGCGATGTCGGTCGGGTCACCGCGCCACGTCCACTCGTCGTCGCGTCGGGACAGGTGCCCTTCGTTACAGAGCACAGATGCGCGGGCGAGACGAGACAACTCGTTTGCGAGATGAGGCTCCGGAGGGTGCCCGTCTCTGAGGACACTCCCTTCCGGGGCATACCCCTCGCCGGTCACCTCAAACGTCCTTCCATCGGGGATTTGAGCCTGTTTGACCGTCAATTCGTTTGCAGTCAGCGTTCCCGTCTTATCCGACGCAATCATCGTACAACTTCCCAGTCCTTCCACAGCCACTAGACGACGGACGATGACGCCTACCTTTGCCATTCTCCGGCTGGCGACGCCTAGCGCGACAGTGATTCCCACGGGGAGCCCTTCAGGGATCGCCGACACGGCTAACGCAACGGCGAACAGGAACATTTCGACGGCGTCGTACTGCTGGACGAAGATTCCGAGGAGGGCGGTGATTGCCGCGGCGGCGAGTACGACGAGGCCGACAATGCGGGTAAATCGCTCCATACGCGTCACGAGGGGAGGCTGTCCGCCCTCAACGGCCGTGACGTCCTCGGCCAATCGGCCGACAACCGTATCGGCACCGGTTTCGACGACGACACCGCGCCCCCGCCCACGGTTGACCACCGTTCCCGCGTAGGCCATATTGCGCCGATCTCCGAGTGAGGCCCGGTCGTCGCCTGCCCACTCTTCGTCTTTCAGGACGGGGGCTGATTCGCCGGTGAGTGGCGACTCGTCGATCTCTAGACCATGTGTAGAAACGAGTCGAATGTCCGCAGGAACACGGTACCCAGATTCTAGAAGCACGATATCACCAGGGACGACCTCTTCTCCATCGATGTCGCGTGTCTCACCATCTCGAATGACCGTCGCCCGGGTCCTGATGAGTTGCTGCAGTGCCTGACTGCTGCGTTCTGCACGCCATTCTTGGATACCGCCGACGAGCGCGTTGATCAACAGCACCAGGGCGATGAATCCAGCGTCAGTCTCCTCACCGATGGCAAACGAGACAATTGCCGCGGTGGCGAGAATGTAGATGAGTGGGTTTTTGAACTGACGGAGGAAGATTTGCCACACGGTGACCGGCTTTGTCTTCGGCAGGCGATTTGAGCCGTGTTCAGAGCGCCGGCTTTCAGCGTCCTCGGTTGAGAGACCATCTGAATCGGCGTCAAGGGCGTCGTATATCTGACTTAGCCCCCGTGAATACCAGGATTCGGTGTTCGTCGAAGCGGAGACAACCATTAGTTACGGGGTGTACACCGGGGGACGACTTAGTGGTCAGTGTCGAGTACAGAAGCAGGGTGTCGTTTAACCAGAGGGGCGATTCAGGGCGGGATCCGCGTTGAGAACGATAGGCTGCTACATCTGGTACCACAGGCGATTCGTCACGTTCGTCGCCGTGGGCGTCTACGAGGAGCTCCTATTTCGGGGATATCTCATCACCAACATCACAGAGGAACGTACGTGGTTCGAGCGGGTTCGGGGTACGGCTGCGGTCGGACTTGCCACGCTGTTTACGTCGGTCGTCTTCGGGGTGGCACATGCCGGGAACCCGAACGCAACGCTGGCAAGAAGCGTTCCCCCTCGTGGAAACGAAAGAAGACGACATTATCAAACCGCTCATCAACTTCGAATAGTCCGTTGCCTCGTTTCTGACGTACTCTGAGGAAATACTCCCTTTTTCGATAACGAAATAGAGAGAGGGCACCGTCGGGCAAGTATAAGTCTTTCAGGAGTGACAACTCAATAACGATGCCCGATCCGCCGACTATAGTAACAATTGAAACGATGTACACACTGATCGCACTGCCGTCGTGCGATCAGGTGTGCATTGATTTTCAATGGCTACTATAGCATGTTGGTAGTGTTCGGGCTGATAACCGTCCTGTGGTGCTGTTCGTAACCGAGCCGATACCACCGACATCACCGCAATCGGGATCGTGGCTGCACCTGTCACGTTCAGTGGAGATATGAATCTGTTCGTATTCGCAGCGACCAGCGCGTTCGGTCGCGTACCACACGGACACACCTGAGGGTTACTAACCAGTGCAGTTGCTCAAAGCTATCAGCAATCTTCCGGAAAGAGCGGCGGTGATCGTTCGGATAAAGTGCTGCTTGGGAGAGTACGCTCACCGCGAACTACCACTCATTTGGGGCAGTCAGGGTGTGTCGCAACGGTTTCTGTCCCACAAGAGTTGCACTGGTAGCAGTGGCGGTTGTCCTGGGTGACTTCTGGGGGCTCCAGATCAGGGATCACCTTGACGAATCGGTGAGCATCAGCCCCCGACTGTTGCTTACTGGACGATGTATTCGGGTTCTCGTATTTCCAAAGGCGTGTTTCTATTTCTTCTATCCGCTCGTATTTCTGGTTAAATTGGTCTTGTAATTGCCGATATTCTTGTACTTTTGCTTGCTTTCCTTCTCAAATCTTTCGATTTGCAGCTCAAACTGAAGCAACCGAGAGTACAAGCCGATTCGTGAGCGATACAAGTGGCGCTTTCTCTGTCCTGTGGACACTGCTCGCGAGCAGTCAACACTTGCACGGAGGTCTCAGTGACCGAAATCCAGCCCAAGGCAACGGCTGAGTACTGTCGGTTCTGTGGAGACAGGACAGCCGATATCTCCGGCGAGGCGTACACGTATGTCCGGTTGTCCGACGAAGTGGGGCGAGAAGACGGCGTGTTCTGGTTCACGATTTGCCGGGAGTGTACGCTTCAGGACCGCGACAACGTCGAGCAGGCCGCTTCGCTCTTCCACGAGGCAGATCGAGACCATCTCGTCACCTGCGATGTCTGCGGGGCTGTTGGCTGCCAGTCTGCCAGTACTCGCCAGCCAGCAGCGGAGACGTATCGGCTCGCGAGCGTTATTTCCTAGTCGGTGAGTATCAACGGCTTCGACGGGGCAACGCACTCTTGTAGTGAGTGCAGTCCTATCATCACGCTCGACTGTGTGAAACGCCCTGACCGGACATACGACGATGAAGTGCCGCGTCTCGTCGAGCCCCCGTTTGACTCAGCTGCGAGGACAGCGGACGATGCTCCGGCAGACAGTACACAGGTTGAGATCGACGGGTGGACTGGGTAGCCGACGGTAGTTCCACGAAATTGGTGGGTCTGCTCCGCTAATGAGCAGTACAGGGGAGCTACGAATCGTTTGATAGAGAAATCCAAATAACACCCCCAAAGGCACTGTCTAGTTGAGCGAGTTTGAGAAGCGAGGAGGTCGTAGCGAGAAGTGTCCATGCAACTCGCAGACCTCCTCAGAGGAACGTTAGATGAGGACAGCCAAGACGTTTGGGAGAATGAGCGCACCCCGCACCCGTCCGCCGGTTTGGGGTGCGTCTCCATACTGCGGGGCTGTCGATCAGGAAGACGGTCGCTATCTGGGACTTGCTGGGTGTCGATCGCTCTCACGGGGCGGTCTGGAATTGGGTGCATACACTGGCTGAAGCACAGAGCGACCCGCCGACGGCGGAGCCGTCGCGGGTCGCGGTCGATGAGAAACAAATCGAGATCGATGGGGAGAAAAAGTGGTTGTACGCCGCTGTCGACACTGAACCAAAGTTACTTCTCGAAGTTGACGTGTTCAGCCGCTGCGGGACTGACCCCGCGGCGGCGTTCCTGCACCGGCTCACTCAGAAACACGATGTTGCCGAGACAGTGTTTCTCGTTGATGCTGGCGGCTATCTGACTGCCCTCTCGCGTCACGATTTGAGCGGTCGGCTCGACTATCGAATCCGGAACCACTTCGAAAAGTGGTTCCAGACTGTGACCGTGCGAATCGACCGCTTTCACTCCTTCTGGAGGGACAGTCAATCCAGCGCGAAACAGTGGCTACGACGCTTCAGACACCACTACAACCACGAACGACCCAACCAAGAACTCGACGGACGAACGCCAGCTGAGGTCGTCCAGAACTAGACAGTGCCCTTCTGGGTAGTTCGCATCCAGATTGAACAGTTATTCCAGCCAAGATTCCCTTGAATCTCATTTCGTATGCATTGAGACTGTAAGTCTCAACTACTGACAAACTTCCGTGGTTGAGACGGTCCGTTGCGTGACGACTCACCTGCTTGGGCGTCGATATACTCCTCGATGAACTCGCTGGACACGTCGCCCGCAATTGAGGCGAGGTGCGAGCGCGTCCACAGCGACGGCAATCCGAAGTCGAACTCATCACGGAGGTGGCGGGAGGAGTGGCCAAGTTGTCGGCTTCATCCCACGACTGAAGTCGTGGGTTTTCGCCTCACAATCACTGTAATTCCACGTTCTTGGATGTAGTTCTTAACGATCGAAGCCACGGCCTGAACCGAAACCCACTACACACGACGATTGGTACACCCTAATCTATGCTGGCCTTGCCAGCCTTGGATATGATATCAGCAGTTCTAGTACAGCTGAGTGAGATCAGCATCACAAGTGGCTACGGACTGGTCGTGTTTTTCATGATTGGCCTTTTCGGAGGTGCACACTGTCTTGGAATGTGCGGCCCGCTCGTTGCAACCTATGCCGAGCGTATGGAAACCCAGGACCGGTGGGCGAGCGCACTCACACTCTATGAGGTGCGTCAGCACACACTGTTCAACCTCGGCCGGACGGTGAGCTACGCCATCATCGGATGCGTCTTCGGAGCTGCCGGCGCGCTACTGTACGGAACCATCGGGCTCGCTGGATTTCTCCGGCCAGCTCAGGGTGTCGTCGGAATCTGCATTGGCGTAGCAATTATGGTTATGGGACTCACCCGGTTAGCCGGCTACCAACAAGGAGCCGTTGAAGGAGTTGTTGCCGGTACTGGGTTCGGCTCACTATTCGCGCGAACCTACACAGTCATTTCAAGACGGGTCGACCGCTGGGTCAACGGTATCGGCATTATCGGCCTCGGCGCGCTTCATGGGTTGTTGCCGTGTATGCTTCTCTATCCGGCATTCCTGTACGCGTTTGCCCAGGGCTCACCCGTATATGGCCTCCTCTCGCTCGGTGCGCTCGGGGTCGGGACGATCCCCAGTGTGTTTCTCTACGGAACGGTTATCCAATCAGTGAGCACCCGCCAGCGGCAGGTAGTCCATTACGGACTCGGTGTATTGTTCGTTGGGCTCGGATACATACTGGTAGCGATGGGACTTATGCGGTTTGGCGTCATGCTTCCGTTACCAGATATCCCGTACTATCAACCGATCGCCGAATCGGAGGCGGTTGCGTAATATGTCCACCTGTACACTCTGTGACCTCCCCGTCAAAGACCCGATTACCAACGATGACATTGACGGCGAGTTCTGCTGTCGAGGCTGTTTAGAGGTCGCACAGTTAGTTGACGACGGTGAGGATGTCGACCTTTCGATTGCGGCCGTCCGTGACCGTGTCGAGGCCGAGGAGACCAGGCCCGATGGCCCCGAGGGTGCCGAAACAGCCTACCTCTCGATTGACGGGATGCACTGTCAGACTTGCGAGGGATTCATTGAACTCCTTGCCGAAGAGGAGGAAGGCGTTCACGAGGCGCGTGCGAGTTACGCGACTGAAATGGCACAGGTGGTGTACGATCCTGACTGCATCGATCGAAACGCGATCGCTGCGGCACTCAGTCGACTGGGCTACCAAGCTCACGGTCCTGACGAAGAGAACGACTCACTACGTTCACGCGTCGAGTTCGGCAAATACCGTGCGGTGCTCGCGGCAGTTCTGATGATGCCTGTGTTGGTTCTCTACGTCCTGTTCATATACCCGGTGTATCTCGGCATCTATCCCGAGAGTTTCCTCTATGGGAGCACTGTCGAGGCGATGGTGTTCTGGCCACTAATTGTCTGGAGCACACTCATACTCGTTGGACTTGGATACCCGGTCTTCCGTGGGGCCTACGTGAGCCTGAGAGTCGGTCGCCCGAACATGGACGTGTTGATAGCTATCGCGGTACTTGCAGCGTATCTCTACTCGCTGGCAACCTACCTCACGGGCGGGCGTGACCCGTACTTCGACGTCGCAGTGATGGTGCTCGCGATCGTCACTATCGGCAATCATCTGGAGTCACAGGTCAAACACGCTGCACTCGGTAACCGTGCCGACCTCACGGATTCACGCGTCGATGAGGCCCGCCGACTCGACGACGACAGTGAGACCAGTGAAACCATCGAAATTGCGAAGTGTGAGCCTGGCGACCGGCTGTTAGTCAAACCCGGCGAGCGGATCCCGGTCGACGGCCAGATCGTCGACGGGACTGCCGCGATTGATGAGGCACTTATCACGGGTGAATCTCTCCCGCAACGAAAATCGGTCGGGGACAGTGTCCTCGGCGGGTCGATCCTTACTGACAATGCGATTATCGTTGAAGTTGGTCCCGAAAAAACTAGCACGATGGATCGCCTCGTCGAACTCCTCTGGAACGTCAAGAGTTCTGCCACGGGTGTGCAACATATTGTCAACCGCTTTGCGGTACTGTTCGTTCCATTCGTACTCGGACTTGCCGCGCTGACCGCCACCGGCTGGTTCGTCCTTGGTAACGACCCGAACACAGCTATAATGGCCGGGGTCGCCGTGCTAGTAGTCTCGTGCCCATGCTCGCTCGGCATCGCTACTCCGCTCGCTCTCGCAGCGGCCACCCGCGATGCCACCGACAATCGCATGCTCATTCTCAACGAGACAGTGCTTGAACGGATCGACGACTCTTCGGTCGTCGTATTCGACAAGACTGGGACGCTCACCACTGGGGAGATGGAGCTTGTGGACGTCGTTGGCGACGATCCCGACGAAGTGCTCGCGATGGCGGCCGCCGTCGAACGTCGGTCAAGCCACCCAATCGCCGCTGCCATTGACGAGGCTGCCCCGCCGACCACGCGATCGGTGTCGAGTTTCGAGAGCGCCGACCGTACCGTGTCAGCACTTGTCGACGATACTCGCGTCGTTTTGGGCCACCCGGGCTCATTCGATACTGACGAGTGGACAATCCCCACGGAAATCGAGGCAGCTGTCACGGACGCTTACGAGTCGGGTACTCATCCAACGGCGGTTGCTTGGGAGGGGGCCGTCAAAGGAGTCGTTACAGTCCAAGATACGCCCCGTGAGAGTTGGGAACGCGTGGTTTCCGAGACCGCGGCCGCGGATCGGGATATCGTCGTGCTGACTGGCGACGACGAGCGGATGACTGAGACGTTTGCAAACCATCCCGCAGTTGATCACGTCTTCGCAGGCGTGCGCCCCGAGTCGAAGGAAGTGATCGTCCAGGGACTCCGCGAGCGCGGGACGACGACAATGATCGGCGACGGAACGAACGACGCGCCCGCACTCGCTAGCGCCGACCTCGGGATCGCAGTCTCGAGCGGCACCGATCTGGCGATCGAGGCGGCCGATGCGGTAGTGCTTGACGACCGTCTCGACGCCGTTCCAGAGGTCTTCGAGTTGGCGAGTGAAACTCGAGGCCGGATCAAACAGAACCTCGTCTGGGCGGCCGGCTACAACGCGATTGCACTCCCATTGGCGATAACCGGTGTGATCACACCGTTGATCGCCGCCGTTATGATGGCGATCAGTAGCCTCATTGTCGTCTTTAACTCGAAACGTCGACTCCTTCCGGCGGACGGAGATTATTTGGCTGAGCCCGACTCTGGCGAACGCACCGAACAACTCGACGCTCCAGTCCAGTCGGACTGAGCGCTCGAACGCCAGGTATTGCCCCTGACACTCCGGCTGAAACTATTGCCGAATCTAGAAGCGGCGTGAGGTCAGAAGCAAGCCCAGAGGAGACTCACCTTGCTTACTGTAGCGGCGGTCTCGGCTTGGTCAAGGACCATAGGATTCGTCGACAACGGGTCCGCTGAAGACGCCATAGAGGAACTTGAAATACCAGAGCACGAGCAGTAGCACCGGCAGCCCCATCACGGTGACAAGGTTGAGCGCGAGTGGTGAGACGACGGCCTCTCGGACGGTCAGTCCGGTCGCAGGGTAGATAACTGGGTACAGCAGAAGCGCAACGAGGAGGCTCAACAGCGCGGGAAGAGTTAGCGCACTCACGAGCCATCGCCGATACTGCTCGCGGCGAGCGAAGCCTATCCCAGCCAGGCCTGAGAGGGCAGAGAGAGCGACTACCACAGCAATCGGGACAGAGAGAACGGCGTCAGCTGTGCCGCCGGCGTCTGTCACGACGACAGTCGTCAGAAGGATGGCGACACCACCGAGATATGATACCGTTCCGGCGATACCGTACCTGCGCAGGTCGGCGGCAAGGGAGGAGCCAGTCTTGGCCGAGATGAAAGCCGCGCCCGTGACGACTGATACCGTGGTCAGTCCGACACCTGTCAAGAGCGCCGGCACCGACAGCGTCGGAACATCGAAGATCCAGCGCCCGGCGAGGACGCCAAACAGCAGTGGTGCGAGCGTGCTGCCCCCGACGAAAGAAGCGTCACACATCCGTTGCCACCGATCGTCCTCGCATTGCTCGCGCAGTTCCGGTGCTATGCCCCGGAACAACAGCGCGAGAACAAACCCGATAACGAGCAGATAGTTGTCAGCGAGCAACCGAGAGTACACGCTCGGGAACGCGGCTAACAACATTGTTCCGAAGGCGACCAGCCACACCTCGTTGGCGTCCCAGACCGGCCCAAACACCGACAGGAGTGTCTCCCTGTCGTCTTCGTCGCTCCGAGTGGCGTACAGCATACCGATGCCGAAGTCGAATCCGTCGAGAACCACGTACATTGCCAGCGCGAACATGACGACGCCAAACCACACCTCTGGGAGCGCGTCAAGGAGGTAGCGATCCACGGAGAGCAACTCAGTCATCGCCACCCACCCACGGAATGCGTCCGTGTCCGGTTTCCTGCGACGGGGCAAGAACGCCGAGGTCCTGCAGTTCCTCTCTCACGAGCCACCGTAAGACGAGGAGAGCCGCGGCAATTAGCCCAACATACACGATGAGAAACACTGCCAGCGTCGCCATCGCTTCCCCGGCGGTCAGCGACTGCGAGACTGCATCACTGGTCTTCAATTCGCCCTGAATGACCCACGGCTGCCGACCGATCTCTGTGACGTACCAACCGGTGAGCAAGGCGGCGTACCCCAGTGGCGTCGCGGCCATCATCGCCTTCAGGAATCGGTCGCTGTCGGCGAGTTTGTCTCTGTATGTGAGGGACCCTCCCCACATTGCGAGACCGATGAAAAGGAAGCCGAGTCCGACCATAAACCGGAACGACCAGAACACCAGCGCCACCGGGGGGTTGTGTTCGTACTCGTTCAACCCGAGTACCTCAGCGTCAGGGTCACCGCCGGTGGCGAGGTAGGAACCGAGGCCAGGTAGACTGACGGTGTAGAGGTTTTCCGCGTGTGGGTCGGTCAGCGCACTGAGATCTTTCGGAAACGCGAGTAGGTGAAGGTCGGCCTGTCCAGTCTCGTAGTGGGCCTCCATAGCGGCGAACTTCTGGGGCTGGGTGTCCGCGACGTGGCGACCGTAGGCATCACCGTGAACGGCCTGCAGTGGTGCTGTAACCAGCAATAACAGGACCGCGATCTTTAGAGAGGCTTGCCAGGCCGTCGAGTCGTGGGTCTTCCAGACCAAGTACGCCGAGACACCACCGACCAGCAATGCGACAGAGATGACGGAGGCGTTGACCATGTGGACGTACATCCACGGGAGTCGCGGCGTGAGAAAGGCAGCTACCGGGTCGGTCAGCCTGGCGACCCGCATTCCGTTCTGGGTTATCGTATCATAGCCTTGAGGTGTCTGCATCCAGGCGTTGACCACTAGAATCCAGAACGCCGACAGCCATGCACCGATCCCGACCAGCACCGACGAGAGGACATACGTTCGGTCGCTCACCCGCTCACGTCCGAAAAGCAAGATGCCGAGGAAGACGGCTTCGAGGAAAAACGCCATCTTCGCCTCAAAGGCCAGCGGACCACCGATCAATTCGCCAGCGATTGTCGCAAACCGCGGGAAGTTTGTCCCAAACTGGAAGCTCATGGGGATGCCTGTTACCGTACCCATCACGAAGCCGACTGCGAAGACCGTCACCCAGAAAGAGCGCAACCGACTGAACCGTTCATCGTCGGTCCAGACGTCTTTCCAGGTGAAATAGATGATGAACGGTGCCAGCCCGACCGAGAGCGCGGCAAAGAGGATGTGAACAGTAATCGTCCAGCCAAATTGTGCACGACTCGCGAGTTCTGGGGAGAGGAAAATCAGCCATTCCGCGTTGACAGCACTGTACGTTTCGAGTGGGAGCACACCATGATCTATCCTCTCGACAGTAATACCGGACTAGCATGGTTTTCACTTTCGAGTACCGTACTACAGTGTTTGATGTTATCGGAGTCGTAGTTCTTTAGCAGTCGGAACCGCGGGTTAGTGGCACACATCGAAATATCGCCGGTAACAGGATTGAAATTATAGTAGCCATTGAAAATCAATGCACACCTGATCGCACTGCCGTCGTGCGATCAGGTGTGTAACTCGTTTCAATCGTTACTATAGCTGTACTGATCGATCAACTACTGTCGCGCCTCCACTTCCGTAGCGAAATAGCTGTCTGTGATATTTTTATGGACAGCGGAGTCCGTCGTGTTTAGTTGAGCGTGAAAAGTGATGCAGACTGATTTCTTGGTACCTATGCCAGAAATCAGCCGCCTCAGTGGGCATAGAGACTGGATTGAGTTGGGTTTTGAGGAACGCGAGCGGACACCCGAGTCGGCGATGGCGTTGGGCATTCAATCGCACGTTGTGGCATTGTCACTGTCGAATACCATCGAAGTACTCGAAGATCTGGGTGTCCAACGCAGTCGCAGAGCCATCCACGATTGGGTTTGACGATGGTTTCTATGCCCAGAAGTAATATTATGTGTCGTGGTAACTCCTCGTAATCATCAAAAAATTAATTACTATATTATGAAATGGTTCTATCTGACGTATGGAATTCACACGGCAGGAGTCCCTTGATCGACTTCAGGAAACAGTATCGGGCGGCGATCCGATCATCGGCGCAGGTGCAGGGACCGGTATCTCGGCGAAGTTCGCCGAGCGCGGTGGCGTCGATCTACTGATCATCTACAATTCCGGTCACTATCGGATGAACGGTCGGGGGTCGCTGGCTGGCCTCCTTCCTTACGGTGACGCCAACGAGATCGTCGTCGAGATGGGCCACGAAGTGCTTCCAGTCGTCAAGGACACGCCAGTTCTCGCCGGCGTCAACGGGACCGACCCGTTCCGACAGATGGATGTGTTCATCGAGAGCCTGAAACGACGTGGGTTCTCGGGCGTCCAGAACTTCCCGACGGTGGGTCTCATCGACGAGGACAGCGGGTTCAGACAGAATCTCGAGGAAACGGGGATGGGCTACGACAAGGAAGTCGACATGATCCAAGAAGCGGCCGAGCAAGGAATGCTCACCTGCCCATACGTCTTCAGCGAGGAGCAGGCTCGCGAGATGACCGAGGCCGGAGCGGACGTGGTCGTCTCACATATGGGACTGACTACATCTGGGGATATTGGTGCCGAGACGGCACTAGATCTCGATGCCGCAGCCGAGCGCGTTCAAGCTCATCACGACGCCGCAAAAGAGGTAAACCAGGACGTACTGGTGATCTGTCACGGCGGCCCGATCGCATGGCCCGACGATGCCCAGTACGTACTGGAACACACCGAGGGTGTCGTCGGATTCTTCGGTGCGTCGAGCATCGAACGCCTCCCAACTGAGGAGGCAATCGAAGCACAGGCCCGCGAATTCAAGGAGATTAGTCTCGAAGATGACTGATAGCGAATACTTCATCACTCCTGATGACGTCGAAAGTCAGCTCTTCGATTGGGGCGTCCTGAAGTGGCTGAGCACGCCTGACGTGACGGGTGGCGAGCGCTTCAGCGCTGGCGTCGTCAAACTCGAACCCGGAAAGGGCCATGAGCGCCACTCGCACCCTGACAGCGACGAGATCCTCTTCGTCATCCAGGGCGAGGGTGAACAAGAGGTCGCCGATCAGACACGCGATATCTCGGCCGGCGAGATGGTGTTCGTTCCTGAAGGCGTCGAACACGGAACGGTCAACACCAGCTGGGAACCGTTGTTACTGCTCGCGGTCTACGCACCACCGGGTCCTGAAGAGGTACTCCGGGATCTTCCTGAGTGTGAGATCGTCCCGCCGGGCGAACTGCCGACACCCGAGAACGTGGAGGAGTGAGTATGGCCGTCACAATCGTTGGGACCCTCGATACGAAAGGCGAAGAGATAGGTTTCGCCCGAGATGTCCTTCGCGCGCAAGGCGTTGACGTACACATCATCGACACGGGCGTGGTGGGCGACCCAGGGATCGATCCGGACACTACTGCGAGTGCGGTCGCCGAAGCGGGCGGCACCACGCTGGGGCACCTCCGGGACGATGCCGACCGCGGTGAGGCGATCGAAGCGATGGGCAAGGGCGCAGCGGCGATCGTCCAGCAGCTACACGATGCTGGCGACCTCGACGGTGTGCTCGGACTCGGCGGTTCGGGCAACACCTCGATCGCGACCACGGCGATGCGGGCGCTGCCGGTTGGTGTCCCGAAAGTGATGGTCTCGACGATGGCCTCCGGCGACATTGAACCGTATGTCGGTGCCACTGACGTGATGATGTTGTATTCGGTGGCTGATATTGAGGGACTCAACCAACTCTCCCGGAGGGTGATTGCTAATGCTGCCCTCGCGATGGTCGGGATGGTCACGAACCAGCCAGACATCGAAGTTGAAGACCGCCCCACTATCGGGATCTCGATGTTCGGTGTCACCACACAGTGCGTCCAGACGGCTCGGGAGTATCTCGAAGAACGAGGCTACGAGACGATCATCTTCCATGCGACTGGGACCGGTGGGAAGGCGATGGAGGCCCTCGTGAGACAAGGCGTCATCGACGGCGTGTTGGACGTGACGACGACGGAGTGGGCCGACGAGCTTGTAGGGGGTGTGCTTGCTGCTGGCCCCGACAGGCTGGACGCCGCCGCGGAGACGGGCACGCCACAGGTCGTCTCGACGGGCGCGCTGGACATGGTCAACTTCGGGCCACGAGACTCCGTCCCCGAGGAGTTCGAGGGGCGGCACTTCCACATCCACAACCCACAGGTAACGCTGATGCGGACAACGGCCGAGGAGAACGCTGATCTGGGCGAGGTCATCGCGAAGAAGCTCTCAGCAGCGAACGGACCAACCGCCCTATATATTCCACTTGGAGGTGTTTCGATGCTCGACGTCGAGGGAGCGGATTTCCATGATCCCGACGCCGACACAGCCCTGTTCGAGGCACTCAAAACAAATCTGGCTGAGTCGGTCGAATTGGTCGAGATGGAGACCGACATCAATGACGAAGCGTTCGCCCGGGCACTGGCCGAGCAGCTTGACGCGTATATGCGGGCGGTAGATCTCGCTCCGGAGGAGTGATTACTGCTTCGAAGGAATCTCCGACACCGGACTGGTACGCCTGCTCCCAGCGTTGGTCACCGTCGGACCGTCAGTCATCGCGCACCGCCGCGAGCAGTCACGTCGGATTCGAGGAGAGACATACCGATACGGGGGACGAACGGCCGCAAAAGGCTTCGCCCTGTCGGAACTGTTTAGCCCGCGTTGCTCCTCGACCGACCAATGCGAGTCCTCGATCGGCAGCCTTACTCCTACGTCCTACTGGCCCGCGACGGCGAGTGGATTCTCACCTTCCTCCTCGGCGGACCGGTAGAGCGCGATGTCTCCGTGCGCTTGACGCCCGCGGAGGTCACTGCAATCGAAGACGGCGAGTCCTCGGCCACGGACTTGGTCGAGACCGTCCGCACCGACCTCTCAGCGTACGATGACAGACGGATCAGGCCGACAGTCTGGCCAGGGAAAACGGACGACGAATGAGCATAGCGGTCCCGCCAGTTTCGTCAGTGCTCTTCCGTTGCGAACGTGGCGTGTCGGTTCAGCGTCCGGACGAAGTCCGCCTCGTCGATAGCAGTCAGCGACCCGTGTCTGGATAGTTCCTCGCGGAGCCAGTCACCGGCGCAGGCGTCGACGAACTCGGCCCACTCGTCGAGGCGGAAGTCCTCGAAGTCGTAGACGGCACCGCCGAGACCGTGCCCTTTTCCCTGAAAGAGTCGGATCTCACGGTCGTCGAAGGACAGTCCGAGTTCCTTGGGCCACTCGGAACTGTGGTTGCTGTCGGGAGTGTGCTCCGGACTCGAGAGGACGTAGTAGGTTGCCATACGGTGGATTCTGCCAGTGGGTCACTCCGAGTAGTCCTCGGTTGGACGGTCGCCGCCGAAGACGGCCGCTTCGAGGGTCTCGCCCCCGGTCGCCCGGAGTGCCCGACCGAGCAAGTGGGTACAGTCTGCCTGTGCTCGGGGATTACCCGTCGGGAGCCTGTCGACGGCCCGCGAGAAGGTTCGTACCACGGCATCGTCGGCCCGGAATACGTTCTCCTCACTCGCACGCTCGACGGACTGAGACACGGCCTCGACACACGCCTCGACCTCGGCGGCTAGTTGGCTCTGCGTCGTTCCCGCGACTACGACGTCGGCGTAGACTCCTTCGAGAAACGTCGCCGGGTCCTCGACGTGGCTCTCCAAGGCGAACGCCCGGAGGGCGGCATCGAGACGCCGACGCCACGCTGGCGTCTCGGCTTCGACTGCGTCGACGTACGCCCGGGTGTAGACTCCCGCAACGAAACCGGCGGGATCGTCGGGGAGTTCCCGCGTCGCAGTTGCTTCCATCCGCTCCGAGCAGACGGCCAGCCACGCCTCGGTGTTGTCGTGGTCGGCATTCGTCCGACCGACTTCGGCGAGAGCCGCCGCATACACCCGTTCGAGGATGCTCGCCCGCGCCATCCCGACCCACGCGAAGTCAGTTCGCTGTTCGGCGGCGACGACTTCGGTCACGCCGAAGCGAACTTCCGCAGGGTCGGCCTCGACTGCCAGCGCCAGTGCGGTCCCGAAGACCGAAGCGACGTAGTGTACGGGCTGCAGTGGGTACTCCGTCGCCGTTGCGGTGGTTTCGATCTGGGAGAGTACCGACTCCACCAGGCGATCGTGCGTTCGCCCGCCGGCGTCAGTCCGAGTCAGCACTGCCAGGAGAACGGCCGCGTCCGCTTCCGCGAACGCGTCGAACCACTCCGTCTTGCTCGGTCCCTCGATCCCTTCTCGCGCTCCGCGGAACGCCCGGACGAGCGACCCAAGCCACTCTCCGGCCAGGTTCGCCCCACCCTCTGCGGCCCACCCTGTAGCTGCGTCGCCGTAGACCGAACGCAGGAACGCGACCGGCTCCGAGACTAGGTCACCCGTGGCTGCCAGGTCCTCAATGCGCTCTGTCATGCTGTCGAACCACATACTCTCGCTGTGTGGCGAAATCCCGTCGGCAGGCTCGGTGTCGTATCCCCGGACCTGCGTCGAGAGCGCCCCACGGTAGACCGCCCGAAGGTACGGCTCGACCACTGCTGTTGGTGCATCGCCCACTACTCCGCGGGTCACGGTCGCGTCGTAGCGGTCGATCCAGTCCGCGAACCCTGGCGAATCCGGGAGTCTGAGGGTTCCTTTGCCGTAGGGGCCCGACTTGGCCACGTCTCCCTGTTCCACGATGGCTAGGGTCGCGAGCGCGCCGGCGTGGAGTGACGCACGGCACCCCCACTCGTCGTCGGGGACCTCCGAGTCAGCGATCGTATCGACCAGCCGGTGACACTTCTCGAACAGTTGCTCGGCACGGTCGAGGTCGCGGTAGTGAACGACGTGCCAGATTGCCCAGCTGTACGTGTCGACCACGAAGGATTCGGGGTGATCGACGAACGACGACTCGGCCGTGCTCCGACAGAGTTGCTCGCCGGTCGCCACCAGCCACGGCTCGAATCGGTCCGCCGGACAGTTGTGGTCGAACACCCAGAAGCCGATTGCGCTCACGGACGCGACGTGTAACAGCTCGGCCCGGTTCTCGTCGTGCTGGAGCGATGTGGCCACGTCTCTCGCAGCAGCGTCGATCGCGTCAATCCAGACGGGGAGGTCGTCGGTCGGCATCTCCACACTCCCGAGGGCCCCGAGCATCGATCCGAACACGTTGCCGAGGAGGACGGACGCGTGACCGTCCTCGTGCTCGGACGCTGTCTGGTCGACGAGCGCGACCACCGGTGCGAGCACCGCCTCGGCACTCGCCGACTCCTCGGCTCGTTCTACGAGCCGTCCGACAGTCTTCCCGTAGATCCGACAGAGCGGATACAGGCCGGGTTCGGGATCGATGGCGTTCCCGTCCACCATCTCATGGAGCAGATGGTCGACCGTCGCGAGTGCCCCCTGATTCGGCTCTCCTCCGGCTTCTGGTCGGGCAAGCGTCGACAGGGCCGTCGTGACGGCGGTCACGATAGGTTCGACGTCGCCACCGACCGAGTCCCGACCGTGGGGAGTCGCGGTCTCGTTGGTCAGTGCCAGCGCACGAACTGCAATGGCCTCGACCCACGCGTCGGCTGTCGGGTGCTCGCTCGCCACAGTCGCCATAGCAGTGCCCGCGACCGTTCCCCGGTACCTGATCGCCGCGTCCGTGTCACAGCGGTTCCCTGCGACGTCTCCGACGAGGTTGTCGACCAAGAGCAGCCACTCCCGTGCGGCGCTCGGCTGGGCGGTCCGTGCGACGACAGCGACGGCCTCGGCAACGACCTGCCCGACGAAGGCCGCATCGAGAGCACTGTCGGGCATGCCAGCGATCGCTGCCAGCGTACTCTGGCCCGCGACCGAATCGACCGCGAGTGACCGACGGGAAGGAGTTCGATTTTCGGGCCACTCCAGCGCGGACAGCAGATCCTCGGCGACCGCCTCTGGCGTCCGATCGGCCGTCAGGTCAGCGTCTCCAAGGTCGAACTCGATACGGTCGCACCAGGCCTCGACGTCGTCACAGCCAGTCCGGTCGGCGAGGGCGTCCAGATGCTCCCGTCGGTCGTTATCACAGAGCAGCACTGCACCGGAACAGACCCCTGCCTCGACCCAGTCAGCGAGCGCCCGAACGCCAGCGTCGCTCACGATCCGTGCTGGCTCGGCCCCGTACGTCGCGACTACGACTGCGTTGGGCGTGGCGTCGATTCCCACCCTGCTGTGGTTTGGCTGACGGAGGTCGGAGAGTCTGACCGTCGCTCCCCGCATCGTAAGTGCCGTCGCAACGCTCGCTGTGAGCCGTCGCTTCCCGCTGGCTTTCGGTCCCGAGAGGAGCACGAGCCCGCCATCGAGTGCGTCGACGACCTCGTCGACGCCGACCCCAGCAACGTCCCCGTCGGCTGCAGAGTTCTTGTCCGAGTTCGGGAACTCTCGGTCCGCCGCAGCCGCGTCTAACGCTGTTAGTCCGTTCCAGTGCCAGGAACCGACGAGGGGATCGGTTCCGTACTCGTCGGGCTCCATCGCGGCGGCGTCCAGCGACGACCCGATTGCTCGCATGGCTGTCAGAGCTGCATCGATTGGGGCACTCGCGTCGGCGATGGCTGTCTCCGTTTCGGACTGAGCCGTCAGGCGCTGACTGATCCTCGCTCGCATCGGTTCGGACCCGAACACCCGAAGCCGCTCGACCGTCCCCGGCGGGAGATCGACGGCGATTTCGAGGGATTCGGCAGCCCCGGCCAGCGGCCGATGTCGAACGAACGGTTCGAGCCACTCCGTGTCGTCATCAGCCAGCGACCTCGCGACGAGAGCGAGTGCGGTGGCGACCGCAGGTGACATTTCGACCGAGCTACAACTGCCATCCACGGCACAGGAATAAAGGGACGCGATGAGGTCGAGGGCGCCCCCGTCAAACGGTTCGACCGTGATGTCGCGGTCGGTAACCACCGCCCTGACATCGGGACCGGCCAGAACCGTTTCGGACCCATACTGCGAGAGCGAGAGGAAGGCTGCGGGCGTGACTGTCTCCTCGACGGTCCCGATCTGTTGCTGAAGCCGCTCGTCCTCGAAGTCATAGCCTGGATAGGTGACGCGTTCGACGAGGGACGTGCGCTCCCCGTCACCCAGTTCTGGTGGACGTCGCTGGCTGGTGAGTTCGCGGATTTCGGTGATTGCATCGTGGCTCTCTGCGGGGGGCGTCCGAACCACGAGCACGGAATCGACTCGGTCATGGAACGCAACGGGCGCGAGGTGACCGTGTCGGCAGAGCCAGTCGAGGCTCCGTGGCCGCGTCACGATTACTGCACCCCCGGAACGATCGAACAGGACATTCAGCCTGTCCCGGTCGTCACCGAGGTGCAAAACCGCCGAGACAAAATCGTCGACGACCACGAGTTCGTCGTCGTCGATAGCTGTTGTTTCTGCGAGCCGCTCGACGGATGGACCGACCCGCCGCAGGTGATGTGACTTTCCGACACTGGGTGCCCCGAGGACGAGTGTAACCTCACACGGGTCGACCGCGTCGCACAATTCGCTAGGCGTGACTTCTCGAACCGTTCCTTCCATGTAATTCCCCACGACCGACCCCGCCGACGACCGCGTCTGGATGGCAGACCCTGCCGAGTATATCTGTTCAGTACGCTTGCTGGAGAATATAACTGTTTGCTGTTGGGACAGATATCCCCGAAGCCGATCCAGCCACCACTCCCCCGACATCACCCGACGATTAGCCCCCGGTGTCTTCGTCGTTGGCAGACCGTCCCTGTCGGCTCTGCTTCGGGTCGCTTGTCTGCGCCGTTATCAGGGCTGCGCATTCTCAATCACCCCACGCTCAACTCTAATCTTGCCTGTGGGAGGACTCGGTCGCCCGACGAAACGAGAGCGATTCGCTCTTCCAGTGGGAGGAACACTCGCTGTAGTGGTTCTATAGTAACAATTGAAACGAGTTACACACTGATCGCATTGCCGCCATGCGACCAGCTGTGCATTGATTTCCAATGGCTACTATACTGAAAGTTCAACTCTATGTTTGTGAGCGTCGCGTGTTCAGTCACGGAATCCCATCGACGGTTGCCGAGGGGACGTGTTGCATACAGAATAGTTATTTAACGAATTATCAGATAGTGATAATATAACGGTGCGCCTCGTGGCCACCGTATTTCCGTATTCCGTCGAACTGAGTAGCGCAATGAGCCGCATTGCGTGGAGAATTCAATTTGAGCGAGTGCGCTCAACTAAGACAATCCTGCTGCTCAGTCAGATACCTGTTTGAAACTCTGAATAGCGACTACGGTCTTGTTTTGCGACGGGATATCCCGGACACTGTACTCGTGTGGGTGCTGCTGGTCGTGTGGATATTCGGCCGGTTGTGGGACATCATACGTTTTGCTGTCTCGGAAATCGCTCAGGAACTCTCGGGTGAGCATCGGTTCAACGAACGCCAGCTGTGACCCCTCTGTGTCACCGAGAAACCCTTGAATGAGTGTGTTGCTGAAGCTAGTAGGATCACCTCGGTCGTCGGGGCCACTTGGGAGTTCAGGCGCATCGTTGGGAGCTACGTGTTCACCCATGTCTGTGATATACCGCTCGTCAGCGACGGGCGGAGGTGATCGCGCATACCCTTCTGGAAGTTGAGCGAAGTCGAAGTTTGTCTCGATTCCGTCCGCTGTTTTGATATCGTACGGCGGAAGCTGAGGCCCCTCGACGTTATCCACTGTTGCAGGGTCACGCATGTGAAAGTGGATATCGAAGTGTGGCTTCTCCCACGCTCCTTTGCCACCGAAATGGCCGTCCGGATTCCAGTTGAGTCCTAAGAAGGTAAACGGCGTGCCAGCCGCATCTGGGAACGGCACAAAGAACTGGAGTGACTGTTTGAAATGGATCGTTGCCGCTTGTCCACTAAATCGATACTTATCAGTCTCTACAGGATCGTTTACCTCACTTATCTCTGTCTCGCTTGGAAGCCCTTCGAGTGCCGTGTGGTCGAACTCGACCCCGTGATACCTCGGCTCTCCTGACGGTGTTTCACTCGTAAATGTTCGCACCTCCCCGTTTCCGAGGGTGACTTTCCGTCCATACTCAGTGATGCCACTCGGCGGAAAGCCCGCTGAGCGATTGTTGCTATCTCCAGAACCCTTCTCGTCGGACTGCACCTGTCTGGCAACTGGTGTGGCCAGACCGACTCCCCCCAATATCGCACTTCCAACAAGGGTCGACTGAAGTAGCGTCCGCCGATTTAGCGTGAACGTCGACTGTGCTGCCGACTGACCCTCCTCTTTTCCTTTCGGGCCGGACTCTTCCACCATACTGGTTAAATATAGTCCTATTTACACTATAAGCTGTGCGCGAATAGAACCGTCGTGTTTAGTTAAACGTATTCGGGCAAATCACACATGATGTCCAGTAACGACACGGACAGCCGAACAACGGAAGGGGACTCAGAGCTTCTTCACGGCAGAGAAGGCTGCAAAGAGGGTGAATAATCCGCCAAGTCCAATAGCGATGATCGGTGCGTTCGACGTTTTGTTTTTCAAAAACGCATCTCCTGGCTCGTCTGGAGACACGTATGCAGTTGTCTGTGTCCCCTGTTCGTAGGATTCGATCGCTGATTCGGCTGCTGACCGTCTCTCATAGTTCCGCTCAATATTCGCTGGGTATAGTTTTGTCCCGGTGTATGTCGTTCCATTATAGGTGTATTCAAATTCGACGTTCGGTTCGTACTTTACGCCCGGATTTGACGCTGTTCCGCTATCCGTTTCGATACCGAGTTCCGTAATGTTCGCGTCCACTTCAACCGAGTTTCGAACTGCTTCAGTCTGCTGAACGTAATCGAATCCCCCGTAGCTAGCGATAGCGATACCGACAACGAGATACAGTACTGCGCCACCCAGAGTATCTGGACCAGTAACACGAAGCCCTGAATCGTTGGCCATGCTACCAGTCTCCTCCGGAAAATTTGATGGCTAACGACAGCCAAGTGTCTTTGAGAAGCTCAAGTAATTGAGGACTGAACTGTTTATTCAGATGAATGTGACGGGGCAAGCAGGTCATAGCCACAGTTCGGGCGCTATGTCGTGGGAGTGTACGATGGTACTCCTGGAGGGCGGAATACACAAGATATCATCATAAGGGCTGGCCACTAAAACCTATATAGCCACTACCGCAGTGAGATATTCGCTGTGTTCACAGCATTCGAACAGTCGCTATAGTAACAATTGAAACGAATTACACACTGACCGCACTGCCGTCGTGCGATCAGGTGTGCATTGATTTTCAATGGCTACTATAGGTTGCTCAAAAATCACGGTACTGTTGATTGTCGCGTAGTACAGCAGCAACAGGTGACCGGTCTAGTGTTTCAGTCAGTGTTCGTAGTTCGGGGACTCGCTGCGAGAGTTCTGCAGGCGTGTGGCTGTCCGATCCGAGGACGAACTGGATTCCATACTCGGTAAACAGATCTAGCATCGCTGGGTCGGGATGTACCCGGCCGAGCGAGCGATGGACGCGGCCGGCGTTTACCTCAGGCACTGTCTCGGAGTCAGCAAGCGCTCGTGCGACCCGGTCGTAATCCGCTCGAGTTGTGTGCCGTCGCAACGTTGGAATGCGTTCTGGGAGGTCGAGGTGCCCGACTACGTCGAAGAGTTCAGATTCGATGAGCGCAACGACCGCATCGTAGTACCGCTCGACGGCCCGCCGGCGTTGCGTTGCGGACGCAGTAACGTATTGTGTCCTACTGGTGTAGTCGTACTGGTCGGCGAAGTGGACGCTCCCGATAGTGTATGCGAAGTCGGCGGTGTCGAGAAACGACGCAATACACGCCTCGGTGCCTTCGACGTAGCTTACTTCGGCAGCATCGTACAGTTGGAGGGCAGTCGTGTCTCTGGCAGCACGAATGTCCTCCCGGCGCTGTTGATACGTTTCGACGAGGTCGTATTTCGCACGTCGCCCGAAGTCGTCTTCAGTGACGATACAGTGATCAGTCAGCCCGAGTGCAGACAAGCCAGCCTGTTCGGCCGCGGTAATCATTGCGTCGAGATCCGACCCATCCGAGTACGTGGTGTGCGTGTGGATATCGGTCCGCATCAGATCTCGGTCTCGCCACTCACGTCATAGAGTCGTTGCCCGTCCAGTTTCGGAACGACGTCACGGCTGTCGAACGCGAGTGTGTACTCGTAGAGGTCCGTACGCTTGATCTGTGGTTTCTCCTCGTACTTCGGCCCCTTCCCGAACTGAACGACTTCCCGATAGATATCGCGTTGCTCCGGTGTCAGTGGCTTCCCGTGCAGTTGCCGAGCAATATACAGCGCGCCAACGAGGTCCTCAGGCGAGGGTTTCCCTCTCGAGCCGGCAGCAACGAAATACGTCTTGCGGTCGCTGTCTGCGAGATAGTCGGCGACCGCTTTCCCGTTAGTCAACCCACCAACGTAGATATCGACGTCGTCACCGCCTGCTAAGCGGATATCCGTGACCGCGTTCCCACCGTTGGTCGAAGTCATCGCAGTCGGCCGACCGGCGACGTCAATATCCTGAACGAAGCTCGGTGAATTAAAGAAGTCGTATCCCTCCTCGCCCCGATAGTCCGGGCCGGAACTCCCGCCGATTTTCGCGTCTGGATGTTCAGCCTTGAATGCTGGTTCGTTCCCCCGTTCCTCGGTAATGTAGATGTACTCCGCGCCATTCGCAAACAGTTCCGGGACCGTCGTCGAGAACTGCGCCACGTCGACGACGACATAGTTCCCTGGATCGGGATCGTCCGGAATCTTTGCTCGGCCGAGAATAATCGTCTCCAGCAGTTTCGATTCGAGCGAGTTCCCCGTAATCAGGCTCATATCACTCACTCAGTCCGTCATGTCAAAAAGACCGCTAAGAGCCCTATGGACCAGTTACACTCGATATGTATCCCTCAATATACGGTAGACAGTGCCAGACTGTCAAAGGGTACACTGGAGTTCCTTTTGATAGGCTATAAGAGAATGAGAACGTGGTAAGGAAACAGTCAACGGCGCGGAGGACATCACAGAAGAAGCGCGAGTCCGGTAACGACGAGCAGAGAACCGGCGAAGAACCCGACATCGACGGGTCGAATCTGCATGTCCGCCAGCCGAAGTTCCGTACTCGCCTCGTCGGCTAGTGAGTGCGAGAATCCCCGGGCTTCCATGGCCTCGACGGTGACGCGACTTCGCTTTGCCACGTTGAAGATCATCGGATAGAACGCACGCACCGATAGCTTCAGCAGGTAGACGTAGTGCCGCCAGCGGAATCGCCCGGGTGAGTCGGGAGCCGTACTCCGTAACCGGAACGAGTTCACCAGATCGTGGTACTCCTCAAACAACACTGGGAGCATCCGGTAGCCGTACGTGATGAGGAACGTGAACTGTCGTGGAATCCCGAGACTTCTGAGACCCTGAGAGAGGGTCTTCGGACCCATGCTCGAGAACACCGCCAAACTCGACACGGAGATAATCGTTAACTTCAGCGTGTACGGAACTAACGCTCGAATCGCCGCAACGGGATCACCCGTAAAGACAGTCACGACAGCGTACGATCCTAACGTCGTTGCCACGGTAAACGCCATCAGTCCGACGAGGAACAGGCTGACCCGTGAAAGTACTGCGAGCACCGACACGAACGCTAGCAGTCCGAGAAGGATGGTTGTGTCGTAGAACAGCCATGGGACGAACAGGAAGACGACGTACCAGAGTAACAGGACTCTGGGGTCCAAGCGGTGGAGGAACGAACCCTCGTTCTCGTAGGCCGTCCGAAGCAAGTCAGCCTTGATCGCCTCGACGGACGTGGCATCACGAAGCGCATCGAGTGTCGTCATCACTGCTCCTCCACGGTCGGTTTCGATGTCTCGTCCGGCGGACTTGCCGTGTTCAGTCGGTCCGTGAACGCCTCGACTGTGAGCGGTGCGGGACTGAGACCGAGTTCTGTCCCCAGGCGGACCACTTGCGGTGGGTGAAGGTTCGCTCGTTCGAGAGCGGCAAGGTCAGCAAACACGTCACTCGGCGGGCCGTCAGCGATGATGTCACCGTCGTCGAGCACGACGACACGAGTCGCCCACGATGCCGCGAGCTCGAGGTCGTGTGTCGCAATCACGACCGTCTCGACACGGTCGCCCGCCCGGTCGATGGTTCGACCGACCTCCTCGCGACTCGCGAGGTCGAGACTGCCGGTTGGTTCGTCGAGCAGGATAATCGACGGGTTCGTCGCAAGCCCGATAGCCAGTGACGCCCGGCGCTGTTGGCCGACGCTGAGCAGGCGGCCGTCCCGGGACTGCAGATCTTCCAAGTCGAGGAATTCGATCACCTCGTCGACTCGCTGCTCGACGTTCGGGTAGCCCCTATCATCGAGATAGTGAGCGACATCAGCCCGGACAGTATCGTCGATAAACATCTCTTCGGGGTTCTGCTTGACGTAGACGACCTCCTCGGCCAGTTGCTCTGGGAGGACGTCTTCGGTGTCTGTTCCGCCGACGGTGACCGTCCCTTCGTCGGGCGTCTCCAAGCCAGTCACCAGTTGCATGAGCGTGGATTTCCCAGCGCCGTTGCTGCCGACGAGGACGACCCGCTCGTCTGGGTAGACCTCCAGTGAGAGGGTATCGAGAACGTCTTTTGTCCCGCTTCGGAGTGTATCGTACGACTGCGAGACGTTATTGAAGGAGATGACAGGCTTCCCTTTCCGGTTCACCTCCGGTGGTCCGTCAGTTCGAGCCACAGTGGTGTCGCCGTAATCGGTGAATAGATCGAGGCCGTCCGCGAGCGTCACCGGGAGCGGGCGAGCATCATCGAGGACGCGCTCGGCGATCCGCGTGACCTGTGGGGGATGGACATCCTGTCCTCTGAGGTCTTCCAGCTGATTGAGGGCCGTCTCGACCGGTAATTTCCAACGGACAATACCGTCCTCGACGAGGACGACGCTATCGCAGTATTCGGCGATGAACTCTGTCTGATGTTCGATAGTGACCACGGTTTTCCCGTGGGTTTCGTTGAGCGTGGCGAGACGGTCGTAGGTCTCCCGAGCGTTGACTGGGTCCAGTTGTGCCGCCGGTTCGTCGACGACGAGGATGTCTGGGTCTAGCGATAACGCTGCCGCCAGCGCAACCAAGTGTTTTTGCCCGCCGGAGAGTTCCCAGACGAAGCGGTCTTCCAGCCCGCTCAAATCGAGCAGATCTAGTGTCCGGTGGACTCGTTCGCGGTAGTCCTCGTGTCCATAGTTCATCGGGGCGAAAGCGACTTCCTCGAATACAGTCGGACTGACGAGCTGGTTATCGAACTCCTGGAACACGTAGCCGACGTGCTGTGAGAGCTCTGCAACAGAGCTCTCGGAGACATCGTGTCCAGCGACGGTAACTTGGCCTCGCATATCACCCTCGTAAAAATGCGGGATGATTCCGTTAAACGACTTACACAGCGTCGTCTTGCCGGAACCGTTCCCACCGATGATGGCGACGAACTCGCCGGGCTCTATCGTCAGCTCCGCGCCGGTCAACACAGCTTCGTCAGCACCGGGATACCGGAACTGCAGTTCGTCAACGGCAATTTGAGAGTCGTGTGTCGCTGTCATCATCTTACGCCGTTTGCGTTGCGCGGTACCAGACGATGGTGGCGACGATAGCGGAGACGACGATCGGAACTGCGATGTAACTCTGACCGAACGTCGCGAGGAATTCCGGCTCCCAGACTACGTTGACCGCCCCGCCGACTTCGCTGGCAGCCTCGGCCACGAAGGCGAGCGGGAACGCGATAAGCACCGCCAACAGCGCCTTCGGGGAAAAGCCACGCCACATCGACCCGCCGCGTTCACCCTCAAACGGTTCCATACCGAGCAGCGGTTCGACTTTACCGTGGAGTTTGGGGTAGAGATACAGTGCGGGGATGACGCCGAAAAGAATCCCCGTGATTAGCATCTGTGTGAGGAAGTCGACCCCTTCGAGCACGATAATGCTCTCGGGGAGGCCGGGTACGGCTTCCAATTCTTCAACCCCGATATACACCTTCCCAATGTCGATGAACGTAGCGAAGAACTCTTCGAGTGCCTCAGCCAGAAACACGACAATTGCCAACTGTGTGGTGTTTTCCGGGTCCTGAAGCAGTTTCGCGGCGAAATAATAGCAAACCGGGATGAGGAGCAATCCCTCCATGGCACCCAGACCATCGAACTCACCGAGCAGTATCTCTCCGAATACAATTTCGCCAACAGGAACGGCTACTGCAGCCCAGTAGGTCCTGAAAAGTAGCACCAGCACGATCGGGATAAAGATGAAGCCACCAACGCCCAGTTCTAGCGGTCCGACCGTGAACTCGGGCATGATTTCTGTGAACGCATTCTGCAACCCGGTAAGGGACATAACGAGTATGAACACCATCATGTCCTGTTTACCAAACGATAACCAACTCTCCGTATCAGCCGAGAGTGTGCTCATGCTACACTGGAACGCATACTGATGACGTGTTTGAACATTTATAATATGTATACTGACTACTATGAACCGTCCACCGTGACTCGTAATACTATATACGGCCCTGTTTAGATGTCTCCAATAACGTGGGGTGGTGTCTGTGTCGACTGAACAGGACCGGTCTGTGGGAGTCTCTGGTCGATTTCGTTTTTCCGATAGCTACCGGCTCGGCCGACCTGCACCGCGTCGAAACAAGGCCCGTCGATAGCAAGTACTGTTGGTTACTACGACAGGGTAGTTCTGGAACGGTCAGTACCTGAAGGAGACAGTTGCAGAAGGCCATCCGTGGCGGGACCCGGTCAGCAGTCCTGGAGTCGGCCACCCACCCGGACAGTGATGCCCTCTTCGCGAGCGTAGTCTGCGACGGTCTCGAACGGGAGACCGAACGAGTCGATGGTTGCCTCGTGTGGAATCGGCCAGTCATCGCTGTAGACGACGTAGGAGTTGGTGGCAAGTCTGTACTCTCGACCGGCTTCGAGACTCTGGCCGTTGACAGCCACACCGATTAGCCGTCCAGCCTCGGAATCGTACTCGACTGTCATCCCGCTGACGTCGCCGTGCCAGAGCCGTCCGTCCTCGCGGTGGGGACGGAAGGCCGCCTGCAAGAGGGTTCGTAGTTGTTCACCGGAGACGCCGAGGACTTCTACCGTACCGCCGAAGGGGTGTACGCTGGCCACCTCGCCAGCAGTGACCTCGCCGGACAGGGGTCGCCCCGTTCGAAGGCCGCCATTGTGGACGAAGCTGACGTCAGTATCGGCCGCCCAGCGATAGGCGTCAGCCACGAGGTTGCCAACGCGGCTCTCGCCGCGGGTTCGCTCGTCGAGGCCTCGATGGATCGGATCGTCGACAGTGGCAACAGTCTCCAGCAGACCGACATCGGCCAGCCGTTCGCGGGTCATGTCGGCCACGGACTCGTCGATAGGTCCCTCGGATGTCGAATGACGGGTGGCAATCGGCGAGCGGTCCCCGTCGAAGAGTTCGACTTCCCAGACCACCTGCCCGTTCGCTCCGGGGCGGACAACCAGTGTTCCGTCGACAGCCTCGTGGCGCTCCCTGTGGACGTGGCCGCCGAGGACCGCGTCGACGCCCTGAACGGCCGCAACGTCGGTCTCTACGTCGTCTCGCAAGTGTGCGAGGACGACGAAATGATCGACACTGTTGCCGAGTTCGCTGACCGCTTTCCGCACGCTCTCGACAGGATTGGTCACGTTCAGCTCTGACGCGCCGGAAGCAATCCGGGGAGTCGCGGGATCGACTACGCCGACGAATCCGACTCGCCGGCCATCTCGATGCAAGACTGTCGTCCCGTCTAATCCGGCGAAGGGAGCGCCACGATCACTCTCGCCTTCGTAAACGTTCGCGACGACCCACTCCTGTGGACTCTTCGAGACCACGTCCAGAATGGGAGCAGTCCCGAAGTCGAAATCGTGGTTCCCTACCGTCTCGACGTCGGTACTCACTGCCCGGAAAAACGGCATCGCTTGATGCCCCTCGTAGTAATGGGCGAGGACACCCGGTGCAGTGTTGTCGCCGGTGCCAGCGACTACAGTATCCTCCCCGCGGATTGACTGGATCGTTCCGGCAAGCCGACCCATCCGCACGGGGTCGTCGCAAGCGTTCTCAATGTCTGAGTAGTGGAGCAACCGGATCGACATCTTTCGGAGCCGATTCCAGCGGGGCATAGAAGTGGATACCGTTTGTGGCTTCTTGGCAGGTGGCCGATAGCAGAAGCTGTCGATTCTGGGAGGTCGTGCGTTCGTTCAGCGGTGTACGCCAGATTCAGAGCCACCAATTTGCGGAATGCCGGCAGCAGGACGAGCAGAGATCCACTATCCAGATGAGTGTCCCCGTTGAAATTGTCGTCCCGCTAAGTGCCAACAGAACTGACAGCTTCGCCGCGATAGTTAGAATGGATCTGGGAGGTATTCGCGCGGAATGGAGTTCCGCACAGTAACGAGTGGGTCGACGACTTGGCTGATTTCGAGGCCGCCAACGAGGCTCGAAAAGAGGTAGGCGTCGGTCAGCGTGTACTCGTGTTCGGCAGCGAGCAATCCGATGAGGTCCTCGTTTGCCGTCTTGACCGCATCTTCCATCGTTTCGGCACTTGCAATCGTCTTCCACGCGTCACCGGTGTCGACGAGTGGGCGCTCAAGGTCGACAGCGGCATCCGAGATTACTGAGACGGTGACGTCGATCTCGGTTCCGATTTCGGCACCAGTGCCACACATTTCACCGTCTGCCATCGCGGCCTTCGAGTCACCCATCGCTAACATCGCACCGTCCTGGAACACCGGAAAGTAGGCCGTCGTCCCGGTGGTCATATCCGTGGTATCGAGATTTCCGCCGTGGTCGTGTGGCGTCAGAGTCGACATCGATTCCTCGGACGTTGCCACGCCAATGGTCCCGATGACGGGATCGACTGGTACCTCTATATCCTTGAACGAGAGTGCCTCCCCGTCGTCGGTTATCTCCGTCACGCGCGTCGCTGGGTGTTCGATGTCCTCGTGATCCTGGAGGAGTCCAAACCCCGGTGCCGTAATTACGCGACCCAGATCCTCGGTGACTCGGACGTCTTCGATCTCAACCTTGAGGACGTCGCCGGGTGTAGCTCCCTCGACAGCAACCGGCCCTGTAGCCGCATTCACTTCTTCAGGGATCGCATCCAGCAGATCAGCGTCTGATTGAACGGCTTTGTTCAGGCTATCGATGGTTTCGAATGTGAGCGATTCCCCGTCTGCAGCCGTATACAGCGGTTCCATATTCGGGGCGAACTCGTAGACGTGGCCGTCTTCGTATGATATGACAGTCCGTGTCATCGTATGGTTTCGTTGAAAACTGTCACTTATAAATCTATTTGAGTGCAATCCGCTTTGTCTCGTTTTTTCCGCACTTCAGACGGTCTGGCTCCAGTCCAACGAGAATCTAACGGGCCGTCTCATTGTGATTCGTCGACCAGCGTTTTGAGTTCCACCAGCCGCGGCAGTTCTGTGACGCCGCTGAGTACGACCAGAACCGACAACGTGTCCCGGTCCGGCGTCGGCATATCGCCGCTCCGTACCTCCGGTGACTGCAGTTCCTCCGTGAGCCATCGCCGCCCGTCGGTAACGGCATCCCGGATCAACCACGCGGGCGGCCCGGCAAACACGGCCAGGGCTCTGTCGACCGAATCCAGCTCGCACTGGGCCGTCAGTTTGCCGCGTACAGCGCGGCGAAGTGTCGTCTCGACGGCGTTGTATGCCTCGATTTCGTCGACGTCGTCCGAGTTGTCGCCGAGAAAACGGTTCTTGAGCTGGTCTATGACTGTCTCGTCACTGCCGCCATCGTCCGCTTGCAGGTCCTGACTGGCGTAGCCAAGCGTAGTGAAACCCGAATCCGAGAGGGTGTTGATTATTTCGCTGGCGTCGACGACGCTCTGGCCGACTGCGTCGGATGCCGTCGCCTCACCCGCTGCGAATAGTGCACCCAGCCGTGTCACGACAGTCTCGTTCAGCGTCTCGGCGGCCGTCTCGACCGTCTGTCCGCTTCCGAGCCACGCTTCGTTGTCGAACAGTATCTGCCCGTCGACGGTCGGTTCCAGCGCCCGGAGTGCTTGGATGGTGTTGGCGGCTGCTTCGTCGTCCCTGCCGGCGGGTAACACCGACAGGCAGTAGACCGGGATCGTGTAAATCTCTCTGAGCGCGTCGGCAATGTGGGCCGTAGCGCCACTGCCCGTCCCGCCCGCAAGCCCGGCCACGAGGACGAGAGCGTCGATATCGCTCGTTACCAGTTGGTCTATCGGCCGGCGCACTTCGAGCCGTTCGTCTTCGATGGCGGCAGTACCGTTCGTCCGGTCCCCGTTCGTTCCGGCCCCGTTTGTTTCGGAGAGCCCGAAGGCATGCCGCCGGTCGTCCGGAAGTGCGTCGAGTTCGTCGAGCGCTTCGGTGTCCGTATCGACGGCGCAGGCCGCGCCGAGATACGTCGTCTCGCGGCGTTCGTTGTCCTGCCACAGCCGCTCGACGATCCGTCCCCCGGCACCACCGATTCCGACTGCCGCGACTCGCATACGTCGTGTTTAGTGTCGGCTGACATTAATAGTCCGACTCGGTGCGAGGCAACCACTGGGACTTCGTAGTATGATGATTTACAGCGGAAGCGACAGGGGAACTTCAGGAGCGCCTCTCGGGGCTGGTGTTCGGGAGCGATACTGTCATCGGTCGGTGGACCAGAGGCCTTTCGTACGGCAAGCGCTGAGAGGGGCCGTGTCACAGGACCTCGCCAACGAACCATCCGATTCCCTGTCCGTCACCATCTCCGGCGGGTCGATGGGCGGCCTGTTTACCGGCATCGCTCTCGACAGTGCAGGCCACGACGTGACGGTCGCCGAGCAATCGGCCGGCGACCTCCGAAGTCGCGGCGGCGGCATCGTCGCCCAGCAGTCGATCCGACAGTTCCTCTCACGACACGACATCGTCGACTCGGCGACCATCACCACCCGAGCCAGTGAGCGGCGGTTTCTGACTGCTGACGGCGATGTACGGACGTCGACACCGGATTCGATGGTGTTCACCTCCTGGGACGCCGTCTACCGTCAATTGCGGGCGGCGTTCCCGGACGACCGGTACCACGCCGGTCGGACTGTCACCGGCCTCAGGGCCACAGACGGCACGGTTCGATTCGCCGATGGGGACCGGACCGCGGCCGATCTGGTCGTCGCTGCCGACGGCGGGCAGTCGACGGCCCGTGCGCAACTGTTTCCCGAGACCGAACCGGAGTTTGCCGACTACGTCGCGTGGCGTGGTGTCGTCCCGGAGGCGGACGTTTCGGATGCAGTCATCGACGCGTTCGACGGCCGCTTCACGTTTTATCAGGGAGAGCGAACGCTCATCCTCGCGTACTTCATCCCAGGCGGCGATGGCAGCACAGCACCCGGTGACCGCCGTCTCAACTGGGTCTGGTACGACACACTCCGCGGGCGCGAGCGTGATACTATCTTTACCGACACGACAGGAGCAAGCCAGCAGTTCAGCGTGTCGCCGGGGCACCTCCAAAACCCGGTCGAAACGCGCCAGCGCGAGCGGGCGACCGAGATACTGCCGCCCGTGTTTGCCGACCTCGTTGCAACAACAGCAGCGCCTTTCGTGCAGGCGATTTACGACCTCCGGATCCCCCGGATAACAGTCGATAGGGTCTGTCTGCTCGGTGATGCGGCGTTCGTCGCCCGCCCACACACTGCCGCTGGCACTGCGAAGGCGGCCAGCGACGCCGTCGAACTAAAAGCCGCTCTCGACCGCCACAGTTCGCTCGGAGACGCGCTGGCGTCATGGGACGACGCCCGGACCGACTACGGAGAGCGTCTCGTTGCGCAAGGCAAGCGAATGGGCGACGAACGGTTGTCCCTCGGGAGTTGATGGACTACCGTTCTGCGTGTCTCGGGTCTGGGTGCAGTACTGGCTCTTCGATTGCGGGCTGTCTTCTCGCCGTGTAAGAACGAACGGTATGTTACTTGTCTACGGCTCCGGTAATCAGCGTATGACACTCGTTGTGCCGTTCGACGGCTCCGAACTGGCCGAGGCAGCACTCGTTCGGGCGACGGAGTTCGGCACCGTCTTCGAAGAGGACGTGTTGGCCATCAGCGTTATTCGGAACGAGAATGCCAAGTACGCCCGAGAACGCGACTGGATCGGGCCGAACGAAGAATTCGATCTGGAGACAGTCGTCACCTCACTGCACGAGCAGGTGATGGACCTGTGTCCGAGTTCGGATTTCCGACATACAGTCGTGGATCGGTACGCGCCGGCCGGATCGGTGGCGAAAGCCATCCGTAAGATGGCCAAGAGAGAAGACGCGTCAATGGTATTCATCGGAAGCGAAAACGCCGGCCACCTAGTCACGAGCATCAGCAGTGTCGGCGGGTCGATTGCATCGGACGACGCCTACGACGTTGTCATCGTTCGCCATCGGAACCCGTCCAAAATCGCTCAACTCAGGAACACGTCCCCGCACAGACAATCGAAATCCGATTTTTATCTCCCGGAGTAGGTACCGATAGTCTTCGGCAAGTCAATACTGTTGGCTGTAACTATTTTAAGATATTCGCCACCCCGGGTGGCGAAATTCTTTACAGACTTACAGCCGACAGTAAAGTATTGAAAACAGAAGCCCGTCCTTAGACCCTTTTTCGCCGAATATCTTCGTGCCCCGTCTCACCAATTGGGAACCTGTAGTATCGTTCATTTAGCAAAGGCCGTGGGTCCCACGTATGCAGATACGCGCTGTCCAACGGAGTGATGTCCGGTGAAACTGTCACGGCGGGACTTCCTGACCGCGGCTGGCGCAGGGACGGTCGGCGCGCTCGCCGAAGGTGCTTGGGGCGCGACACAGTCCACGGAACCGATAACGAGCGTGGACAACCCGCTCAAATCCTATCCGAACCGGGACTGGGAGCAGGTGTACCACGACATCTACGCCTACGACGAGGTGGACTGGACGGTGTGTCACCCCAACTGCACCCAGTCGTGTGCGCTGAACTTCTACATGAAAAACGGCGTCCCGATACGGGCCGAGCAGGTGTATCACAACGAGGAACCCTCGGTCGGCCCGTCGGGCTACGAGGACGCCGGCGTCAGCCAGCACTGGAACCCCCGTGGCTGTATGAAGGGGCTCTCCCTGCACCGCCGGACGTTCGAGCCGTCGCGCATCAAGTACCCGATGGTCCGCAAGGGGTGGGACCCCGAGGACCCTAACCCCGAGGGCCGCGGCGAGGACGAGTTCGAGCGCGTCTCCTGGGACGAGGCCATCGACCTCATCGCCGAGAAGATGGCGAACTTAGAGGACAACAAGCGGTTCCACATCTTCAACGCCATCAAGGCAGATGGACTGTTCACCCGGCACGGCTCGGGCCGCCGACTGGCGTCCATCTTCGGCGGCTGTGAGTGGACCGAGTACGACTGGTACGCCGACCTGCCGCCGGGCCACGTCATCACCACTGGTTACCAGACATCCGATTCTGACGCCGTCGCCTGGCGCAAAGCCGACTACACCATCATCCAGGGGAAGAACCTCATCCACAACAAGCTCGCAGACAACCACTTCCTGCAGGAGACCCGCGAGCGCGGTGGGAAGATGGTCGGCGTCTACCCGGACTACTCGCCGACGGTCCAGAAGTGTGACCGGTGGCTGCCGATCCGCCCCGGGAGCGACCCGGCGTTCGCCCTCGGCATGGCCCACGTCATCATGGCCGAGGAACTGTACGACGCCGAGTTCATGCGGAAGTTCACGAGTCTTCCCCTACTCATCCGGGAGGACACAGGCAAATACCTTCGCGCACACGAGGTGTTCGAGGACGTCGAACCGCCCGCGGAGGACATCGACGAGCAGCACGAGCACAACGACTGGGGCGACTTCGTGGTGCTGGGTGAGGACGGCCAGCCCGTAGCGATGACCCGCGAGGAGGTCGGCGAGGAGATGCCGACCACGCCACAGCTAGACGTCGACAGCGAGGTGGCACTGACCGATGGCTCGACTGTCGCCGTCAGGAGCGACTTCGCCCGCCAGCGGGACAACATCATCGAGAACTACGACCCGGAGACGGTCGAGGAGATCACCACGATTCCGGCGGACAAGCTCGCCCAGACCGCGCGGGAGTTCGCCGACGCCGAGAAGGGCCAGTGGTTCACCGGCGAGGGGATCAACCACTGGTTCCACTCCAACGACGCGCTCCAGCGGGCGGTGTTCCTCGTCCAGGCGATGCTGGGCAACATCGGCGACGCCGGCCAGGGGTACTACAACTACTCCGGCCAGTACAAGATCGAACTGCTGGACGGGTACCCCCACTACGTCAACCCGGACGGCAACGCCGCCCACGGGATGTATCCGGGCTACGCCTTCGCCTTCTTCGGCGGCGAGAAACTCGACCCCCACGAGATTCGCGGCGACTTCGACCGCGAGATGGACCTCGTCCCTCAGGGCGACGCCGAGGAGCCGGTGATGCCGAAGAACGCCGGCTCGTACACGATGTCCAAGCCGTCGATCCTGTGGACGATGAACTGCAACCTCCTGAACCAGACCAAACATCAGGAGCACGTCATCGAGAACTTCGTCAAACACCCAGACACCGAGAACGACCTGTTCATCGTCTCGGACATGCACATGACCTACTCCGCCAGACACGCCGACATCGTGCTCCCGGTGCCGTCCTGGCTGGAGTGTGAGTACCCCGACATCACCATCGGGCCGGAGAACCCGTTCGTCCAGATGGACCACGGCGTGATGGACCCCATCTACGACACCAAACAGGACGGGGAAGCCGTCGCGATGGTCGCCGAGAAACTGGACGAGAAGATTCCGCCCGAGGAGCGAAACGTCGACTCCTACCGGGCGTACTTCGAGGAGTTCCTGGAGGAAGACGGCGACGTCAAGAACTACATCCAAGAGACCTTCGACCGCGGGATGACGACCCAGAGCATCGACGTCGAGGACTTGGAGGATGGCCCGGAACGGCTAGACCTCAAGACCTATCCGCGGATTCCGTTCTACTCGCAGGTCCACGAAGACCGACCGTTCTACACGAAGACCGGCCGGATGGAGTTCCACAAGGAGGAGGACCGGTTCATCGAACTCGGTCGGGACGACATCGACCACGTCGAGAGCGTCGAGGGGACTCCCTACGGCGTGAACAAGAAGTGGGACGAAGCCAAGGACGAGGAGAACCCGCTGTATCACGACGAGGGCAACCAGTTCTACTACAACACCCCCCACCCCAAGTACCGGACCCACTCCTCGTGGGGGATGACGGACTGGAACCTCATCTGGGCCTCGCGGGACTTCGGCAGCGTCAGCGGCGACCCGGAGGGGACCGACCGGTTGGTCGATGACTTCTCGTTCCCCACCGGGGACGGCGAGTCCGAAGACGTCGCGCCGCTCGGTGAAGCGTTCGTCGAGATGCATCCAAGCGACGCAGCAGACATCGATGTAGAGAACGGTGACTACGTCCGCATCACCGGCAAGCGCGGCGACCTCGTCGTCAGAGCGATGGTCAGCGAGCGTCAGCGCCCGCGGTCGGCCGGCGACATGGGACAGCTGACGCTGTGGCACGGCTGGTGGCCCCAGCACTTCCCCGACGACGAGGCCGACGAGGACGGCGTCAAGGGGTACAACACGATCACCAACATCTGGCTCGATCCGCTGCAGGAGACCGACGACCTCGTCCACAAGGCGGTGTTCGGCGACCCCAACGTCTCCGACATCGTCGACGAGGACATCGCCTGGCACGGCGCAGAACTGGAGCACGGCTACGAGGAGACGGTGTGGGCTCCGACGGGGACCAACCGGGACGACCTCGTGGACGTGGAGAAGTACGAGGAAGCGGACTGGTGGCCCGGCGACGCCCGCCGGGACGACCTCGTCGAGGACTACATCGGCGGGTCCTTGCAACCCAGCGGTAGCGGCTCTGGCAGTACCAGCAGGAAGACCCCAGGAGGCGATGACTGATGGCACAAACGTACAACCCACAACTCGGCCGCGAGCACAGCTATCCCTACGAACACCGCGAGGAAGAGCGGGACTACCACTGGGGGATGGTCATCAACACGAACCGGTGTATCAACTGCAACACCTGCTCCTTTGCCTGTAAGTCGACCTGGACCAGCGGCGAGGGCGAGGAGTACATGTGGTGGATGAACGTCGAAACCGAGCCCTACGGCGGCTACCCGATGGGATGGGACATGCGGCTGCTCGACGATTTAGAGGCCGACCAGACCATCTTCGACGCCGCCGACAACGGCGAAAAGGTCCACGGCTACATCGCCGAGAAGCAGGCCTGGGAGTACCCCGCGCTGGGCGACGATCAGGTCCACGGCGAGTACCCCGAGGGCGAGGTCGTCGAGTCCGACCTGGAGAACGACGAGTACCACGACATCTGGCAGTTCTACCTCCCGCGGCTCTGTAACCACTGCAAGAACCCGGCCTGTCTGGCGGCCTGCCCGCGGAAGGCCATCTACAAGCGCGAGGAAGACGGTATCGTCCTGCTGGATCAGGAGCGGTGTCGCGGCTACCGCCGCTGTGTGAAGGCCTGTCCGTATCACAAGCCGATGTACAACCCCGAGACGGGTGTCACCGAGAAGCCGGTCGGCTGCTACCCCCGCATCGAGGAGGGGAACGTCCCGCGGTGTGTCTCCTCCTGCATTGGGAAGACGCGGCTCCACGGCAACATCAACCGCGGGCCGGACGCCGGGCCGGCAGGGGGCAAATCCTCCGCCGCGTCGGGGCGCTCGCCGATCAACTACCTCGTCCACTCCGACGAGAAGGTGGCCCTGCCGCTGTACCCGCAGTTCGGGACCCAGCCGCAGGTGTTCTACATGCCGCCGTACCACGTCCCGCCGGAGTTCCTGACCCAGATGTTCACGCCGAACACCGAGGTCAAAGAAAACGAGTGGCCGGGCGACACCTACGAGGAGTCGGTCCGCATCGTCCAGGAGCGGGCTCGCAACCCCAGCCACGAAGTGCTTGGCATTCTCCAGTTGTTCGGCGCGACGACGCGGCTCATCGAGACCTACAACGTCAAGGAGAACCGCGTGAAGGGCTGGGACCGCAACGGCGAGAAGGTCGTCGACGTGCCCATCGAGGAGCCCATGGAGGTCCGCGAGGGCGAACAGTGGACGAACCAACCCTGAGGTGCGTACAATGAAGAACACGCCACAACACCACACGCGACGCGCCGCACTGTACGGGTTCGCCGCGGCGGTCTTCCAGTACCCCGATGAGGCCGTCGTCGCCGATTTACAGGACGAGGCGGTACAGGACGCCGTGCGACAGGCCGGGGTCGAACTCGGGCTCGACAGCGAGGTCGAGGCGCTGCTGGACGCGCTGGACGGCGTCGACCGCGACTCGCTCGAACCGGCGTACAATCGGCTGTTCGGTCTCCCGGGCGACGGCGGCACGTATCCAGTCGTCCCCTACGAAGCACATTACACTACCGGCGACGAGGTCAACGAGAGCCAGCGCCGCATCGCCACGGTCGTCGGCCTGCTGGAGGAGTTCGGCCTTGAAATCAGCGACGAGTTCGACGAGCGCCACGACCACGTCACCGTGGAACTGGAACTGCTACAGGTGCTCGCCGCACAGCGGGCGGTCGCCCTCGACGGCGGCGACGACAAGACGGCCGTCCGCCTCGCTCGTGCGGGTGCAACGGTGTTAGACGAGCACCTCGGTGACTTCGTCCCCGCGTTCGCCCATCGGGTCCGGGAGACCGTCGACGGCGACGGCAGTTCCGACCGAGACGTGCCCGAGGCGAGCGCCGTCTACGCCGCCGCCGCGGGGCTTGCGGCGGCCCTGGTCGAGTTCGACGAGGCGAGCCATCCCGATCCGGTCTCGCCCGGCACGGGGGTGAGAGCCGATGGTTGAACTCGACTACGAGGCGGCCCGCCGGGCGACGACAGCAACGGCAGTCGTCATGGCGCTTCTGGTCGCCGGACAGATGGCCGTCGCGGCGGCCGTCACCGGTGGCCAGCAACCGCTGGTCGCGACCGACGAGGTGCCCCAGACCGCCGAGAGCGACCGCTGGTCGGAGGCTCCGTCCCGGACCGTCTCGCTGTCGAAACAGCAGATGGCCGTCCCCTACGGCGGCGGGAGCGTCGACGAGATGGAGGTGCAGGCGCTGACCAACGAGACCCACGTCGCCTTCCGGCTGACCTGGACGGACCCGACGAAAGACACGAACATCCGGTCGCCGAAGAACTACAGCGACGCGGCGGCCGTTATGCTCCACAGCGGCGAGAAACCGCCGATCACGATGGGCGCGGGCGGCGACCCGGTCAACATCTGGTACTGGCGGTCCCAGTGGCAGTACGGGAACGACAAGAACGCGGAGTGGAGCAACGATATGTACGCCTACCCGCACCCGGACGAGGAGACCAAACCGGGGCGTGCGGCCGGGAACCCGCTATCACAGAGCCAGTACGAAAACTACGGCCAAAACTACTACGCGGCCGGCTACGGGTCGCTGAGCAACGCGCCACAGCAGAACGTGAACGCACAGGGGACTCGCAACGGCGACGAGTGGTCCGTCGTCTTCGTCCGGGAACACACCGGCGAGGGCCAGCATGACGCGGCGTTCCGCCAGAACGAGACGATGTACCTCGCCTTTGCCGTCTGGAACGGGAGTAGCGACGAGGTCAACGGCAAGAAGTCACTGACGATGCAGTACAGCACGCTCGACACTGAATCGGGCGAACTCACGGCACCCGAGAGCGGCGGCAGCGGGGACAGTTCGAGTTCAGGTAGCGCCGCCAGCGGCGGCGGTTCCAGCGGCGGCGACTCCAGTAGCGGCGACGGCGGTTCGGGCGGCAGTAGCAACCCGCTGTACACGTCGCTCGGGACACTCATCGCGGCAACGGTCGCCGGCTGGACTGTCCTCTACTGGAGGCTAGCGCGATGAGCTACGAGAACTGGAGCGCACGCGGTCGGACGCCGGGCGAGACCGAGACAGAGGTCCGAAGCGCACTCGACGCTCCACAGGTCCGGACTCGGCAGGACGCCGCCATCGCACTTGTGGATGCGGCCGAGTCCGGCCTCGACCGGGAAACGATTGACGCGCTGGGAGAGCGCGCACTGGAAGACGACGACCCCGAAGTGCGGCAGTTCGCTGTCGAGGCGCTGGGTGTCGCCGGGGCCGCGCCGGCCGTCGTCCGGCAGGCGCTCGACGACGCCGAACCGTGGGTCCGGGCCGAAGCCGTCGTCGCCCTCTCGCGGGCCGGCGGCGACGCCGACCAGCCGCTGCTGGTCGAGTGTATCAAGACCGACCCCCATCCGGCGGTCCGGGAGTACGCCGCGCAGTTCCTCGGCGGCGTCGCGGAGGACGTGCCGGAGGCCGAACGCATTCTGGCCGCGATGCTGGCCCGGGAGCCGAACGCCTTTGCCCGGGCGAAAGCCGCCGAGAGCCTCGGCGAACTCGCGACCGACCGCGCGGAGCAGGCGCTCGAAGCCCACGGCGTGACCGACCAGAGCGAGGACGTCGCCCGCGCGGCCAAACAGGCGCTCGCGAGCGCTCGCGGGACCGACCCCGAGGAGCTAGATGTCGAAATCGGGCCGCCGTCGGCCCCCGGTAGCGGGCCGGACACGCCCGCGGAGCAGTCCGTCGATGGCTACGACCCCGCCGGCTCCTTTGACTCGGCCCGATCCGGGAGCGGGTCACCGGCCCCCGGCGGCGCGCCCGGGTTCGAGCCCCGGCGCGATCTGAACACCGACCCGGAGGACAGGACCTGACGATGCCATACGAACTCGACTCGACCGGCACGGCAGCGGAACAGGACGGGAACGAGACAGAAACCGACGAGGGCGGCGGTCTTGAGTCGTCGCTGGGCATGACCATCCCGGAGGACCACGTCGGTGCGTTCGTCGCCGAGGCGCTGGAGGACCCCGAGCGAGCGACGACCTGGACCGACATCGTCGACACGATGGTCGCGCCCGTCGCCCGGGATGCCTGGGCGGAGTTGTCCCCCATCGAACAGGCGACCGAGGTGCTCTCGAAGGCGGCCGAGTTCGACCGGCGGGCCATCGAGCACTTCGAGGCTGTCCCGCTGGACGGGGACCGGAGCGAAGCGGAGACGGACATCGACGAGGGGCTGCGGTGTCGGCGCAACGCCGACACGTTCCGGGACGGCGTCGCCGCCGCCTACGGCGACGGGCGGCTCGACGACGACGGCCTCGTCGACGCCCTGGAAGCCGCGGAGTTCGATACTGAGATCATCGCCAGGCGCGAGGACCTAATAGAGCGTATCGACAGCGTGTTCGAAATCGACTACCGCCCCTACGGCGGCACGTTGATGGACGACGACGATGGTCCCGAACCGGAAACCGAACACGGGGAGACGTGGTAATATGTCCGGAGAGCAGCCCGAACCAACGGAAGACGCGGTCAGGGACGCGCTTCGGACTGTGGCCACGCCCGAGAGTGACGAGGACGTGGTTGCCGCGGGGCTGGTAGCGTCCGTGGCTACCACTGACGGGACCGTCAGCGTGGAGACGGCGCTGTCCGGCATGGACCCTGCCACGGCGGACGCGCTCGCCGACCGGATGCGGGCGGTAGTGCTAGAGTGTGGCGGTGTCGAGGCGGTCCACATAGAGACGGACATCACAGAGCCGGACCACGGGACTGTCGTGCCCGGTGTGGACCAAATCATCGCCGTCGCCAGCGCGAAAGGCGGCGTCGGCAAGACCACCGTGGCGACCCAGTTGGCGCGCGGACTGGCCGCGTCCGGCGAGCGGGTCGGCCTGTTCGACGCCGACGTGTACGGTCCGAACACGCCGGAGTTACTCGACATCGAGGGGCCACTCGGCTCGACCGGGGACGGCCGGGCGGAGCCGGTCGAGGTCGACGGCCTGCAGGTGGTCAGCGTCGGCCTGATCGCCAACGACGAACCGATGGCCTGGCGCGGCGCGATGGCCCACGAGGCTGTCGAGGAACTGCTGACCGACGCCGCCTGGGACGTCGACACGCTGGTGCTCGACCTGCCGCCGGGGACCGGCGACATCGTGTTGACGACGCTGCAGTCGTTCCCCGTCGACGGCGCGGTGTTCGTGACGACGCCGTTTCCGACCGCGGCCAGCGATACGGAGCGCTCGACGGCGCTGTTCCGCGAGGAGGGCGTCCCGGTACTCGGAGCCGTTGTCAACATGGCCGGGTTCACCTGTCCCACCTGTGGCGACGACCACGCGCCGTTCGGCAGCGACCCCGACCTCAGTGCGGACGTACTCGCGGAGCTCCCCATCGACGACTCGCTTCGCTCGACCGAGGGAGACGTCCCAGCAGCCTTTCGGGACCTGGGCGAGGACGTACGCGAAGCCCTTGCGGACCGGACGACGGTGACGGTTCCCGAGACTGCGCTCGACCTCCGCGGCGTCCCCGACCGGGCGCGTATCGAACAGGTTCGCGCGGAGTTCGGCGCGCTCGCTCCCGGCGAGTCGCTCCATCTCGTGACGGACACCCGTCCGGGCGACGTCAGCGGAGCCCTCGAAGATCTCACCTCGGCACCGCCACGGGTGGCCGTAGAACAGAAGCGGTCCGGCGTGTGGGCGCTACAGATATCCAAGACTGGCCCTGACCCAGCCGAAGACGTGCCCTGCTAACCGACGGTCGAACACCCGGGTTACCGGACGCCTCCGATTCGGTTTTCCCTATCAACTAAGTGGTGTGGCCGGTTCGAGATGATATATGACTCTCCGCACCGACGGGAGGGGTGTTTCTCTACCGTCGCTCGACTCGACGTTTTCTGACGACGAAGTGACGATGGTTCTTACTAGATGCGGGCTTCTCGTTGACAGAGCGGAGACGCTCGCTCGACTGTACGCCCACCATCGGGACTGGACGGTTGTCGAAGAGAAGTGGATCGAAGAGCGATTCGACGAGCGCAGCACGCGTGGGAGTTCGAAGGGCATCTACCGCGCACTCAGTTCGCGGTTCAAGACCGCTGGCAGCGAACTTCCCTCTATTGTCCAGCTCCCCTCTGTACTCGACCGGTGTGAGACGGTGCGTGACAAAGCGCAGGTGTTGTATTTCTATTTGCTGGAAGACGATCCCCTCGTGAGGTACACGGTACATCGATACGTCGACCGCCTGCAGGAGTCCGGTGTCGACGGGCTGGGATTCGAGCAGGAGACGATAGAGCGCCTCCTGAGCGAGTTCCATTACGAGGACGGGAGCGAGTTTGACTATGCTGAATCGACGACGCGACGGTGGGGAGAGGGGCTCCGGTCGGTGCTGCGCGATATCGGTGTTCTCGACACACAACAGACCTTGCAGGGACAGATCCCAAACCTCGGGTCGACGCCGTTACTCGTCGCATCAGGCTACTCGTGGGAGATCCACGGCGACGACTGGCTCTCCCAGCCGACCGGCTGGCTCTACCTCTTCCAGCCGGACCAGTACTGGGACGCCCTGGCCGAACGCGTGAGCGACGATCCGAACTGGGAAGCGAGCGGGATTCACGGTGAGTTGCGACTCCAGCCGGTCGATGACACGTACGGCTGGGCTGAACCGTGGGAGGGCGAAGTGTGACGGACGAGGGCTGGTTCGCTGCCGACGTCGGGAGCGATTTCGAGGAGTCCGTGCGCATCGACCGCGAAGACGACGGGCGGGATCATCGGCTGGAATCGATCGACACCTACCACGTAACGGAGGAGTCCGAGGAGTTCATATCCGACTTCTTCTCACGGCTACTCGGTCGGTCCGAGGATATGCGGTCAGGCGCGAACTACTGGCTCTACGGGTACTACGGGAGCGGAAAGAGCCACCTCCTCAGCGTGCTCCGCGGACTTCTTGACAGCGAATGGCTGCGACAGCGGGACGATGTCTGGGAACGGCTACCCGACGGTCGGTCGCTAGAGACGCTCGAGTCAACGTGGTCATCGATTCACGAGGAATACGAGGTCATTCCGGTCTCGGTGAACCTCCTGAAGCATCAGGGCCAGAAGAAACTGAGCTTCAGCGAGATCGTCCTCCGAAGCGCCCACACGTCGGAACGGCTCACTGGTGCAGAGGGAGGGCTCTCCTCGCAACTCGACGTTGCCTTCTTCGAGGACTGGTACCGGACGACCGACGCGTGGGCCGACCGGACCGCCAACACCCACACGGCACTCCGGGGTACGGTTGACAGCCCCGAGAAGTACAACTGGGAGGACGTGCAGCAGTACAACGCTCTAGCCGACGCCGTTCTCCCGACACTCTTCGAGCAGGAGACCGGCACGGCGGATGGTCTAGATGACCTGATGCCGTCGGATCTCGACCCACAGGCGATGGTCGAGCGCCTCGAACAGTTGCGGAGCGATCGCGAAGCGGAACTCGGCCGCCCGGTCAAACTCGTGCTGTTGCTCGACGAGGTCAGTCTCTTCATCGGGACGGATTTCGACCGCCTCACCGAGTTGCAGACGCTCGCGGAGAGCGTCGACGAGACCGGCGACGGTGACATCCAACTGGTGGCGACGGCACAGGCCAAAATCGAGGACGTCCAGCCGCAGTTCGCGGCTCGCGGGGCCGACTTCAGCATCGTCAAGGACCGGTTCCCGCATCGGTTTGGCCTGCCGAGCCGACACGTCGGCGAAATATCGACGCAACGGCTACTCAAAAAGTCGGAAGCCGGGAGGGAGGACACGGAGCGCGTCCTCGACCGTACCAGCAACGAGCCCGAGACACTGCTCGTGTACTCCGGTATCGAACAGAACACCGAACCACCGCTCGACAACATCGATCGCGAGCGTCTCATCGAGTTCTATCCGTTCCTCCCGTATCAGCCACCGCTGTTTCTCGAAATTCTCTCGAACCTCCGGCAGGAGGCCCACGATCCGGCAAAGTCGATTTTCTCGGGAACCGCACGGGCGATTCTGGCCCTCGTTCACGGCCTCCTGCAAGAGTGGCTAGAGGCCGGCGACGAGACTCACGTCATTTCGCTTGTCGACTTCTACGACCTCATCGAGCCGGAACTCGATGACATTACGCCACAGGACGTGGGAGTCATCGAGGAGATCGAGGAACAACACGAGGCAGGCGAACTGGAGGAGATCGACGTGGCTGTCGCGAAGGCCGTGTTGCTCCTCCAGCACATCCCGGACACGATTCCGATGTCCGAGCGGAATCTCGCAGTCGCCGTGTTGAGCGACCTCGACGGCCCGACCCAGTTCCAGATGGAGAACCGCGTCGAGGACTCGCTCCAGCGGCTTCGGAAATTCATCCGTCCGACGCACGACGAAACCGGGCCGAAGTACGCGTTCACGCATCCGGAAGAGCGCGAGATCATCGAAGCCGCAGAGCGGAACCTCGACAACCCGGACTGGCAGTCCATCATCGAAGCCGTGGACGGGTATCTCTGGGACGACATCGTGCGTGACCTCTCGCTCCCGACGTCGGCCGAGTACGGAGAGACTGGCGAGCAGTACCCCGTTCGCTACGGGTTCAGTATCGACGGGATAGAACTCGACACGACCGTCGACGCTGCGGACGCACTCGATGTCGAGGTCGCCGTCAGAGGTATTTCACCTGCGGCGACAGACGTCGACCACGACGGCGACCCGCTCGAATGGACGATCGGTCAAGACGGGCTCGACGACCTCCGAGATAGCCTCATCGAGTGGTGGTCACTCAGAGATGCCGTCGGAGACCACACACTCCCACAGTCTGTCGAACGAGATCTCTCCGATCGCGCGGCTCGCGTTCAGAGCAAGCTCGTCGGGGCTCTCGATAGCGGGGCATTCGACGTCAAGGATCGCGGCGACCAGATCGGGGGCATGGGCTCGGGAGTCGAGGAGTATCTCGACGTCACCTATCCCGACGACTTCCATCCCGTAATGTTGCAGGTCGGCGACGAACACTTACAGGAGCTCCAGAGACTCTCCGCCCAGGACCCGCTCCCTGCGTGGGCCCGGCAGATCGATGTCGCGACAGAAGACCCCGAAACGCACGGCGGGTCGATCCAGAACAACGTACGCGCCTTCACCGGCCGACAGTTGAAGCAACGCGGCGGGAACCTCGCGATGGCGACGATCCTCGACGGCATCGTGAAGAAGAAGCCGATCTACGAGGACGCTCGCCCGGCGCTGTGTGCGATTATCTGGGGGCTCTGCCGGAAGGGGGACTTCCTGCCCGTCGACGAAACGGGCGACTCCCTCGAACTCGACGCCGTCATCGACCTCAACAAACTGACGACGACGCGTCTCAAGATCGCGGGGAGTGGCGGTGTCCGAGGGATTCTCCGCGAGGGCGGCTTCATCGACTCGACGGAGACCATACCGGACGGAATCGTCAGGCTCCAGTCCGCGAACGACACGCTCGCGGGTCGACTCGGGAGTCTCGTAGAAGACGTCAAACTGGTCGCCGAGAGTGACATCCAAACGCGAGCCGTTCGCACCCTCCTCAAGTCGTTCGCGGGGGCGCTCGAAGCCGAGCAGCAGAGCGCTATCGACCGAAGAGAGGCCGTCAAGTCACGCAATACCGACTGGGCGGCAGTCGTCGAAGCAACCAACGACGCACAGGGATGGTACGACGACGCCGAGGAGGTGTGGAATTTGCGCCTGCCCGCGCTCACACGAATCGACGCGCAGCTAACGCTCGCCCAGCAGTCGTACGACTGGCTGACCGAGGAGTGTGACACGGCCAGCCAGACGCTCCGTGGGAGTATCGACGGTTACGAGGGCGAGTGGTGGACACACGATGGGTGGGATCGGTTCAACGACGCCCAAACCACCGCACCGGCGCTCAACGACGCGATCGGGACCGCGTGGGACTCGTTCCGAGAAGAAACCGGGGTCGATGCGTTCGTCGACGAGTTACAGGCGCATCCGTGGATCCAGCCCCTGAGCGAGTTCGAATCGAACGTTCGGCCGGCTTTCGAGAGTGAATACATCACACCGCTCCGCCGCGCCGCATCGTGGTACGCTGACGTCTCGAACGCAGTGTCGACGGTGACTGGCGGAACGACCAACGCCGAAGCTGACGACTTCATTCGGGCAACGAACGCACTCCTCGACAACGACCCTCTCGCCGTGGTTGCCGGTAGCGACATCGGCGATTTACGAGCGACGTTCGAAGAGCTACAGACACTCGTTGGGGAGCAGTCTCCCGCGGACGTCACGGCGATCGGGGTGCTCCCGTCGGATCGCGAATCGCTTGACTCAGAACTGGAACGGCTCGTCGAACACCACGACCTCAGTGTCGAACGGACTGAAACGGGGGTTATTATCCGATGACGACAAAACGTCCCTTCCGGGACTTCACGGATCGGATCGCACAGTTCGCCGACGGGCGACGCGGCATCCGAAACCCGTTCGTCATCGTTCCCGTCCAGCCGAAGTACGAGCGACGCGTCGCCGAACGGCTCACCGAGTGGGCGACGAACCCGCACCGAACCGAGGAGTTCCCGGACGACGGAACCGTCCAGATCCTCCGGTTAGACGAGGTGTTCGTCGAAACAGAAGTCTTCGAACTCGCAGTTGACCTCGGGAAGCACAGCCAACCAGCGACGATCACCGAAACGATGCAAGACCGGCTAGCGGAAGAACTGGTCGGAATTATGCTCGATAGGATCGAGGCACCGGGCGAGCAGCGACACGTCGTCCTCCTCACACATCTCGGCAGCCTCTACCCGTTCACGCGTGCGTCGGAGCTCCTCGACGAACTCGACCGTCGCAACGTCCAGTCGACTATCGGCATTCCGTTCCCCGGAGATATCGTCGGTGGGAAGCTGAGTTTCTTCGGCGAGGAATCGCGTAACTACTACCCGGCCCACCAGATCGAAGGCCGGGTTGAGGGGGTGCATCTCCAATGAGCGACACACACATTCACGACATCTTCCAGCAATCACCGACTCGCGAACTCGAAGAGGTCCAGAAGGTAAACGCCAGAGCGCAGGCCGAAAACGACGTTCGCGAGTTCTACGAGACCGACAGCGCTCGCGACGTGCTGACCACGCTGGGGGACCTCGTCGACAAGTATCCACACGAGCAACCGCGTTTCCTCTACATCTCCGCGACGTTCGGGTCGGGGAAGACACACCTCCTGAAACTCATCGGCTTCGCCGCCGATACCGAATCGGAGTTCACCGATCTCGGCGAAGAGTTGGCGAACAGGTGGCCGGGGTTCCAGTCGTTCCGACAGAGCGTCGCTGACTCGCACGTCGACCGGCTGAAACCCGTGTTCCTGAACCTCCTCAACCGGGACGCAGCACAGGAGCCGCCGCTCCCGTATCTCATCTACGAGGCGATCGGCCGCGAACTCGGCTATCCGACTGATCCGAACTGGCTGCTCGAGTGGGCGTGGCAGCTCGACATGAACCACGGTGACTGCTGGGAGCGGCTACAGCAAGTCGAGCACGACGGCCAGACGTTCGAGGATGTGTACGACGAGCGGGCGTCGCTACGGAGCTGGCTCTACGACGCCGTTCCGACGCTCGATGACTCGCCGTTCGCGTCTCGGGCGGAGGTCAAGCAGTCGATCGACGACGCCATCGAGGAGGTCGATCCCGGTGAGTTCGACTCCGCCGATCTCGTCGAGCGCATCGAAGCGGCGCAAGCGTCGCTGAGCACGCCGGAGACCGAGACGGAGTTGCTGATCGGGCTCGACGAGGTGGCTCTGTTCATCGGCGATGGCCGCCATCGCTACAGGGAGTTCCAGGAGACGATGGAAGCGCTGACCGAGCTCGGCGTCGGGCCTAACCCGCCGGTCATCGGGACTGGACAGTATCCGATCGAGCGTATTCACGGTGAGTTCGACGATACGGAAGTCACGGAGCAACCGTGGTACGGTGCCCAGGAACCGTTGGAGGGTGCCGACACCGAGATCATCGTCCGGAAACGGTGGCTGCAGAAGGATGTCGAGGGCGGACAGGCCGTCGAGACCGCACTCCGGGAGATGCCCGACCTGACACTCGACGCATACACAGATATCGCCGGGGCCGATCCGGACGCAGTCGAGTCGTACCCGTTCCGGGAGTACGACCTCGGGTTGCTCCGGACGGTGATTCAGCAACTGATGCCGCGGGGACGCGTGACCGAAGAGGAGTACGTGCAGGGTCGGGCGTTGCTCATCCTCGTCCGCTCGCTGTTCACGCGGTTCGAGTGGGGCGACAAGCGGGTCGGTGCTCTCGTCACATGGGACGAACTGTACGACCTGCTGGTCGAGGAGACGACGTACGTCCCGCTCTGGGTACAGGAGATGGTCGAGAACAAGCTCGTCCCCTCGGCGGGCGGCGACGAGAACTCGTTCTCAGTTCGGGTGGCAAAGGCGCTGTACCTGCTGAATCAGGTTCGGTCCGCGGTGCCGTCGACGCCGGCGAACCTCGCCCGACTGATGGTCACGTCGACCGACGAGTCGTTCGAGTCCGTCCGAGACGATGTCGAATCGGCGCTGTCTGCCCTCCTCAAGGATCGGAAGGTGCTGACGGAGACGAACGACCGCGGCGACGAGGAGTACCTGCTGGTCTCCGAGGAACAGGAGGACATCCTGACGCGGGCGAAGACTCGCGCACGGCAGATTCCGTCGCATCGGCTGTCGGCCAAGTTGGAGAACTCCATCCGGGAGGGCAGCGATCGATTGCTCTCTGCTGGCAGTCGACACGAGGTGGATTTCGAGGGAGAGCGCAAAGTCCCGCTCCGGTTCGGCTACTCCGTCCTAGACCCGATCGAGCAAGCACCGACGCCGGAGTTCGACGCCGTTCGTGTGCGCTTGGTCGCGAACCGCGACGCCGAGATCAGCGACCAGGTTACTGCGTGGCAGGCAACAAACGAGGGCCGTGACGGTGGTGAGCATATCCTCGTCGCCGTCAGTCTACAGCAATCGACAATCGACCGCCTGCGGGACGTGATGGGGATGCAGGAAGTGCTCTCCGAAGAGACGGATACCTATCCGGACCTTGAGTCCGATCACCGCGACGAACAGCGGGCACTCGAATCGACGATTCGCGAGCAGCTCAAAGAAGCGGACGTCTACGTCCGGACGGGTGGGACGAGAGGGCGGTACGAGGACGCGTTCGAGCAGGTCGTTCAAACGGAAGTCCAGTCCGTGTTCAGCGGAACGCGGTTCGTCCTGACGAACGGTATCACGGAAGTCGACGACGCCAGGCGGATGGCACAGTTCTTCCGCGGTGTCGCCGACTGGCCGCTCACGAGCGAGGACGCTGTCACGCTCGGGGTGGATACAGACCGCGCCGAACTCGCCGACGGCCGGTGTCAGGAATTCCTCGACGAGTACGCGGACACCCAGTCGCTTCGTGCCGAAGACGTGCTCACCCAGACTGTCCAGCGCGGCGGCGCGTATCGCGGGACGCCCCAGGAGTCGATCTCGGCACTGCTGATCACGCTCGCTACGGCCAACGAGATCGCACTCCGGCGGGACGACGAGTACATTACCGAACCGGAGGAGATCGGACGGGCGGTCAGAAACAAGACGAACCTGACCGAGATACAGATCCGCTTCGAGTCGATAGGCAAGATCGATCCAGAGCAGATCCGGGACACCGTCGAGACGCTGATCGGCGATGAGCCGGACGGGACCGACCCCGACGCGTGGCTCTCCGCGTTAGCCGAGTGGGTTGACGAGAACAGCGTGCTGGTGAAACGCGTCCTGCGAGGTGTCAGCAGGGAGTTCGGCGACGGCGCTTCGCTGGACGAACTCGAAACGGCGCTCCAGCCCGCACTCGGGGGCGAATCACTCGAAACGGATGCGTTCGCGTCCGAGACGGTCGAACGGCAGTCCGAGCGGTTCGCTCGGGCCAGCGGGCTCTTCCAGCCGAGCGAAGACGGCCAGTCCCTCTGGGAGCAGTTCAGCCAGCGGACAGTGGAGATGAAGCGGCGCTACCCCGGTCCGGACATTACGGGGGAGATGCAAGCAGTCATCGGCGGGGACGAAGTGCCAGATGCCGACCGGCTTCGAGCACTACTCGAAGAAGCTGACACACACAGGCGTACCGTCGTCCGTGCGCAGTACGAACGCATCACGGGCGGACCGCCGACGGACGAGGAGCCCGAGAGCGTGGTGTCCAGTCTCGCGACGTGGCTCTACGCACACGACGGGAGCAGCAAGGAAACCGCGGACCGCGTCGCCGTCGAATTCGACGGCGTAACCATCGACGACCTCTACGATCTCTTCGAGACGGCGTGGCGGGGTGACTCGTTCTCCGAGGAAGCCCTCGTCGACCCGACGGTCGTCCAGCAGGCCAAGCGGTACGAGCGGGCACGGCGGCTCCTCGAAACATCCGGTGGCGAGGCCTCGCTCTGGTCGCAACTCCGGGACGCGTCGAAACGACTCGCGGAAGACCATCCGAATCACCCAGTCACGGCCGACGTGAGCGAGATGCTCAGCCGGTCGCAGCCGCCGAGTGTCGACGATGTAGAGCAACTCCTCGATGCGGCAGAGAACCCCTTCGAGGTAGACGAGCGACTCGAGGAACTCGCCAGCGAACTGCAGTCCGAGTATCCCGACCACGATCTCACCCAAGAGGTCGTCAATGCAGTAGAGGGAACCAGCCCGCCGAGTGAGGAACGCGTGGGTGAATTGGTCGAAGACGCCGAGCAGTTGCTCGACGGTGTTGACGAGCAGCTGCGACGGATTCGGGAGACCATGGATGAACTACCGGATGGCTCTGTGATGGTGATCGAGTCGCTCGACTGACGGTCTGGTGTTGCAAAACACCGAATTCATTTATATTCAATTCGCAATTACGCAACACAGGGCCGTAATCACGGTCGAACCGACGTGCCCGTCCAAATTCTCTCCCATTGTTACTGGTGGCTCCAAAGGATTATCATGCGTCTGTGATTCTATCTCGACATCATGCTTAGAGTCGGGGACAAGGAAGACGTTTCCACGTTAGAAACGGTCTCCCTGAAGGAAGAGGGATTTCGTGAGGATGACCTCCGAGAGTGGATTATCAATAGTCCCGAGAGCATCCTCGGAGAGGACTTTCGACTGGTCGGACGGGAGGTCTCTGTAAAGCAGATCGGCGATGGCATCGACCTTCTCGCCATCGACCGAGACGCTAACGTGGTCGCTATCGAACTCAAACGAGGCGCGCTAAAGCCGAAGGTCGATTTTCAGGGACTCAAGTACGCCGCCTACACCTCGCACTGGGATTACTCCAAACTCCGCGACCAGTTCGAGAAGTTCAAGTCCACGTCGTGGGGTCGGACGCTCTATGAAGAGGAAACCACGTTTACCGAGGTGCTTGACGAGTTCTGCAACGAGGACTACACGCTCAATCAGGATCAGCGAATCGTCTTCGTCGGTGAATCCGTCCGCGAGCGGCTGGACATCGTGCTCCGGTGGCTCAGCGACAGATCGATCGACATCTCCGTCATCGAGTTCCAGCTCCTCAAGGACGGCGACCGGCTGTATCTTGACGCAGAGCAGACGATCCCGACACCAGAACACACCGTGACGGACGTAAGTCCCGACACCTCTGACGAGCCGTGGAAGGAGGACGGACAGAGTTGGCACCTCAACGAGCGTTCAAATGAGGAAACAGCCGGTTTGCTGGAAGACGTCACAGCCGCGCTGCAGGAACTGGAGTTCCTCAACGGGCCGGAGTGGGGGCAGAAGCACTACGTCGCGTTCAACAAGGGCCGAAAACGTCGCACCGCGATCCGGACGAAGCGGACGCTGTTCCACATCGACCTGTACGACGTCGATACGGCGTCGCTTGACGCTGCGGAGATTGCGGATGCACTCGGGATCGATGCCGAGTCGGTTGCAGTCAAAGAGGATATGCGGGGCAGTGGCCGAAGCGGAGTGAGAATCACCTGTAACCCGAATCAGGAGATCGATTTTGACGCGCTTGAATCTCAGGCTCGGGAGATACTCGGCGAGACTACCGAGTGAGATAGAGGGCAGCAGAGGCTGCAGCTCCACTCTTTTCGAACCTAGCACCGGGTCGGCTTTCCGCTGTGTCGGCCTTCTGTTCACGGAAGGCGCTTAGAATGCTGCGCTGTGGTTGTTAGAATCCGCTATTCTCGGCCATTTCCAGAGCTTTCATCAGCACAATAAGGATGAGCGCGATGATCGAGAAGAACCCTGCAAGCTCAAAGAGCGCCATCGGGTTCTCTACGAACCACCAGAAGATTGGTTCGAGAAACTCGATCCCGTAGAAGTCCGCAAGTATCTTCGATATCACGGCACCGAAGACGGCTATCAACAGTAGATACAGGAAGTACCGAAGCTTCCGAGGGCCGGCGAAGGCATCTACTATACCTCAGCTTCCACATTTTGGCATAAATGCTTCGTGGAGGGTTACCCCCGTCGGCCTATCTCCGAGTGCTAATCCAACCGCCGTCCGAGAGATCGAGGGACAATCTTCAAGACATCGCAATGGCTCTGCTTGAAACATCACGGATTCTCGTATGGACGGACAATCTACCCACCCCCGCAAGGCCCAGCTCGACAAGGAAGAACGCGAGCATCTCGAAGCCGTCGTCACCGAGATGCGCGACCGGGTCGAGGCGAACGTTCGCTACCAGCTCGAAGACGAGTACGGCCTCGACGAGAAGCCGGACACCGTCGGAGCAAGCGCCGACGAGTCCTCCCTCGCTGCCGCTCGCGAGGACGGCGACGCGTCCCTGAGCGAGACGCAGGAAAACCTGGTCGAGGCTATCGAACTCGAAGCCGCCGACGGCCACGATTGGGAGGCCGCTCACGAGCAGTATATCACGGGCGTCGGCTACACTATCGTGAACCGTCTGGCGGCCCTCCGATGTATGGAGGTTCGGGACTTCATCGACGACGAAGTCACGTCGTTCCGTGACGACGGCCTCACACCGGCCGCTGACCGGTTGGTTACCGAGGAGTTCATGCTGGAGGAGGAGGCCGTCCTCGAAGCCTATCGGAACGAATGCGACGCCCTCGCTGATGAAATAGAGATCCTCTTCGACCGCTCGACCGCCTACAGCCTGATCGACCCCGACGACGACACCTACGAAGATCTCTGCGGAATGCTGGACGAGGTCCCCGACGAGGTCTGGCGAGCCGACGACGTACTGGGGTGGGTGTACGAGTACTACAACGTCAAACTCCTCGATGACCTGCGTCGGAAGGGCGACCGCGAAGGATTGGAGCCCGAAGACGTGCCGGCGGCGAATCAGTTCTACACGCCCCATTGGGTCGTCCGGATGCTCACCGACAACTCGCTCGGCAAACTCTATCTCGAAGACAACGGAACGCTGCAGGAGACCGTCGAAGCACAGGACGCGCTGACGCCGGACGAGCGCAAGAACCGGCCACTCTCCCCCGACGAATCCCCGGACTTGGCGGATTTCTGTACCTATCTCGTTCCCTCGGAGGAGGAAGGCGAGCCACCGGCGTTCGACGGCCCAGAAGACATTCGCGTCATCGACCCGGCCTGTGGAAGCGGCCACTTCCTCCTGTACGCGTTCGACGTCCTGGAGCGCATCTGGCGAGCAGAGACCGACCTTGACCACGCGGAGATTCCGCGGGAGATTCTGCGGCACAACCTCCATGGTGTCGACCTCGATATGCGGGCCTGCCAACTGGCCGCGTTCAATCTCTATCTGAAGGGGAGGACGCGTGCCGAGGCCGAAGGGGCAACTGGCTTCGATATGCCAGAAGTCGGCATCGTCTGTGCTGACGCGAAGGTGGCTGACATCGAGGGCGTCGAGGAAGTGTTCGACGAGGTGGCTGGCGGCAAATCGGACGTAAAAGACGCACTCAGGCAGATCCTCGACGCATTTGAAGGAGTCCACGGACTTGGTAGTCTACTTGATGTACGTGGTACACTTGATGAGCTATTCGAAGACAAAATTGATCAGGAAAGTGTACAGATCACCCTCGAAGATGACCCTCGTGACGATCATACACTTGGCCAGATTCTTCACAGTCTTCGAGATGCAGTAGACGAACATCGACAAGGAGACTCGTTCTTAGCTCAAGACTTACGGAGTTTCATTCGGTTGCTAGACGTGCTAGCACAGGACTATGATGTTGCGTTGATGAATCCTCCCTACGGATCGCGGAACAGAATGCCACCCTCAGTAAAAGAATATATTGATGATCACTATCGATACCCTGCTGAATTTTATGTAAACTTCTTTGAAGTGTGTGATGACATCACCAAGAATCACGGTAGAATTGGGATGCTCGTTCCGCGGACATTTATGTTCAAGGCTCGTGCGGAGCAGTTCAGATCTGATTTCATAGGTGGTGAGGGGAGTTTCGACTTCCTTGCAGAGTTCGGTTTAGGAGTTTTAGATAATGCAACTGTAAGAACAGCAGGAACTGTTGTTAGGTCTGGTGTAGAGCCTGATCCATCTGGAGAGTTTATCCGTCTATATGATCTCGAAGCTTCGAGTAAAGAGGAGAAGTTTGTTGAAGTTTTATCGGGTGACGAACCGGACGTTCAGAGGTTGTTCGAGGTGGATTTAGATTCATTTTCGAAGGTTCCGGGGAATACAATCTGCTATTCCACCCCCGAAGAAGTTCGGGATCTACATGATACAGAATTGAGGTTAGACTGTGAGGTCAGCGATATTGATGGAGAATCAATCGGATATGCTCGGCAAGGAATCGCGACAACGAACGATTTCCGGTTCATGCGGTTCCACTGGGAAACTGATGATTTCGATACGTTCAACCCTATTGCTACTGGTGGATCGGACGCGTGGATTTTACCCCAAATTGTGGAAGTTGTTAGATGGAGAGACCAAGGAACTCGGATCAAGAGGTATAGTGGTACTGTAAGAACACCAAACGAGTTTTTATATGGTAGAGAGGGTCTTGTCTGGACACGGTCGAAAGAGACGGGTAGACGGTTCGGATATTACCCCTCTGATGGATTATTCAGCCAAACAGGGTACTTGTTTGTTCCAAAGGATTCAGATCTACTGTGGCAACTACTTGCAAGCCTAAATAGCGACTTGTACCACTCTCTGTTCTTATCACTTACCGTTGAACGAGATTGGGTCGGTGGTATTGTAGGTCGTGCTCCTTGGATCACGGCGTTTGAGGGTGAGGAAAAACTAGAATCCTTAGCAAAAGAACAACTCAGTATAATGGCGAGCACAAAAACAAGTGATCCAGTTAGTCCATACTATATCTCACCGGACATTCTTCCAATAACAGGTGATCGAGGGTATTTCTACCAACATCCTCATTCAAAGAAGATTGACCTAGTATCTGAGGCAAAGGAGCAGTCGCCACCGAAAGAAGAAAGCATTATAGAGGCTGCGAAGACCGCAAAAACGGAAGGAATATCGACTAGACAAAGGTTAGAGACTCTTGCAGAGAATATTAACAGTCTTGTCTACGATTTGGCTGGTATATCAGGAAATACACAGAAACAAATTGAAGAAGAGATCCGCCTTCGGACTGGTAAAAATCAGAACAGCGAAAGTAATGAAACTGTTTCTGAAACACCTGATAACTTAGAGGAACAGGTCAAAGACCTCATCCACCACTTCGCGGTGGAAGCCGTCCGCGAAGAAAACGACGGCGTCATTCCACTCAAGAGCGCGGACGACCAGCCCGATATGCTTGATCGGATCGTCGACCGGTTCCATGACGCGTACGGCGAGTACGCCGAAAATCGCCTCGTCGAAGTTGACGACATCCTCGGGGCTGAGTCGGCCGCCGACGAAGCCTACCCCAACCTCCGGGCGTTCATCGATGACGACCTTTTCGAGTACCACGTCGAGACGATGGAGAACACGCCCATCATATGGAAGCTCAGTACGGAACGGCTCCTTGCCGACGCGAAAGGCGAAGGCTTCGCCTGTTTTGTTGACTACCACCAGCTTGACGCCAGCCTCTTCGACCGGCTGAGCAACCAGTACCTTGAGCCCCGGAAAGCTGAACTTCGCGAACGCCGGGCAGCTGCGAATCAACGGCAGAACGACGAGTCGCTCTCGACCAGTGAACGGGCCGAGGCTACCGAAGAGTTTGAATTCTGCTCAAGCGCCCTCGAACAGATCGCCGAATTCGAAGAGGTGATGCAGGAACTCGGCAGCACGAGCGAGCGCGACTTCGATGAGGATGACCGTGAACTCGTCGAAGAACTCGCACCGAAGGTGGCTGCGTTCCGCGAAGAGACAGCCAAACGCATCGAGACGCTCGAACAACTCCGCGAGATGAACGGCGAGGAGTGGTTCCAAGACACCTTCTCGGACAACTTCTGGGAGGCGGTCAACGAATGGAGCGATGAATGGCTGGAGGCTCTCGACGAACTCGAAAACGCCTGCGAGGAGTACGCCAAGCCGAGTGACGAACCCGTTGAGGCTCACCTAGCAGACCTCTTCGACTACTTTAACTGGCGACTCAAGGGCTCGGATCACTACTCTAGCACAGGCATCCTCTTCATGACCTACTACTTCGAACGTGAGGGGAGTAAGCTCCTCAACGGCGAGGGCGAACCGTTCGACACCCTCACTGAAGACGAGGAGATGCTCGCCTCGCTTGCGACGGGCGTCAACGACGCGTCCGTCCTCGACGAGGAGTACCTTCAGCAGATGGCAGACGTAGAGGACGTCGACGATATAGACGACTTACCACCGCTAGCGGAGTTCAAGGCGCTCGCCGAGGAGATCAACGATCGCTGCCAGACGGTAGACAAGCAAATTCCCTCGGACTGGTCAGACCGGGCACTATCGGAGATCACGACCGCTGGCTACCAGCCCAACCAGAATCACGGCGTCATTATCAACATCACGCCGCTCACGGAGAAGAATGTTGTTCCGGAAGTCGTTGAGGACAAGGTACTCTGATTGCTGTCAGAGAAGCTAATGGTGAGTAAATAAACCCTCAACTCAAAGAGACCACTATCATGACCATCAGTATTTTTGCCGAAGACGCGGGAACTACGCGGGAAGAGACAGATATTCCGTTTAAGCGGTTCTATCAAGGTGGATTCCTCACAGTTTCCAGCCTAGCCGATCAGCTTGGGGAGTATGGGGACGTTCAGTTACACATCCTATCGGAGCGATTCGGACTCGTCAGAGGGGGAGAGAATGTGAACAAATGTCGTCCCCAAGACCAAGCAGCGAGTGAAGATGAAGGAGAAGTTCTAAGCACAGTCTTAGAGAGAGTTGCTGATTCAGATGTCGTAGTAATTCTCCTTTCGTCATCTAGATTCGACTCTCTCATAGTAAGTAACTGGGAACAAATTGTTGATCGAGCAAAGCCCGACTCTGTATGGTGCCTTGGTGCAGCTCGAAGCTCCCTCGACGCTATAGATTTTGACCCGCTTCAACAGAAGAACTGCGAAATAGTCACCTACGAGCGAGTCGGTGTTGCACGAATCAGCAATGAGGTACGAGAGAAACTTCTAGAACAAGTCGAACAACAGCAGTCAGAATAATCATGCAAGCGAAACAGACCCTTCCCGAAGCCGCGAAAGACACCATCCGAAAAAAGTTCGACCGAGCCGAATCAGCGGACCCGATTGTCCTCTGGTGGGACGACGGGAACTACCTCGAGGACATCATCGAGCAGGCCTGCGACGAACTCGGCGTTCACCTGAAAGTCGCCGAGGAGACGCCGCTGGAACTCCGTGCCAACCCGGTCGACGGCGAACAGGTCTGGTACGTCCCACACGTCAAAGAGCCCGAAGACGCCGAGGGCGACTTCGACTGGTTCCGCGACGTCGAGCACACCGGCGGCGACGTGGAGATGAGCATCGAAGACCTCACCGTCCACGCGTTCGAGCGCGGGCAACTCGACGCGTGGGAGCTGAAAACCGCGACGCAGGCGGACGACCCCACAAAGCGCCGCGAGATCGCGCGGATTCTCCACGACCAGCTCACCGGCGGCCAGCTCCCGACGCTCGAACAGCTCCGCACGCGGATCGTCACCGGCGGCTACACCGACCCGGTCGCGTTCGTGCTGGAGAACGGCTGGGGCGATATCGACGACAGCCCCGGAACCATCGAGCAGATGCAGGACTTGCTGACCAGCGAGGGCGTCGACGCGGTCGCCAGCGAGGACGAACCCGCGGGGATCGTCGCGGCGACGCGTCGGTGGGCCGTCGCCGAGTGGCTGATCCACGCCGGTGTCGACGCCGAACGGTTCCCGACGGAGTGCCGCGCCGAGACGGCCGGCGATCACGACCTCCCCGAACTCAAGTCGCTGTTGAACAACACCACCTCGGCCGGTCTCCTCGCCGACCGCTACCTCGGCGAAGCGACCTGGCCCGACGTCGTCGCGGCCGTCGACGACCCGTGGGACCTCGCGGACTGTCTCGTTGACGCCGCGCTCGAACGTCGTCTCTGGGAGGAGTGGCACGCGTCCTTCGACGCCGGCGACTACGAGACGTGTCTCGAGCGCGCGGCGGAGCGGTACGACGCCCTCCTTGGCAGCGAGGACTTCCGTGGCACCTACCGCGGTGCCTACGGCCCGGACAGTCCGTGGACGCAGACGTGGGAGCAGGCCGCGGAGGTCGCCCGCCTCGCACACCAACTCGAGACGTGGGACGAGAGGGCCACCGACGACGTCGTCTCGCTGTACGCTGATCCGGACGACGGAACGTGGCAGATCGACAACGCGATGCTCAGCCTCGTCGTCGCCGGCGCGCCCGAGTCCGACCTCCCTGCCGACCATCCTGCCGTCGATACCCTTGACGACCTCCGCACCCAGCTCCAGTCGGAATACGTCGAGTACCTCGAAGCCCTCGGCGACCGCGTCACCGAAACTGTCGAGGCCGGCGCTCCGTTCGTCGACGAGGACCACTCCTATCAGTTCTTCACGAAGGAGTCCGCCGGCCTCGAAAGCGGCCAGACGGTCGCACTGTTTGTCATCGACGCCCTCCGACTCGACCTCGCGCGCCGGCTCGCGGACGAGTTGCGCGACTACGTGGCGACGCTCCCGGCCGACGCCCCCGAGTTCGCCGTCGACGAAGACGTCTGGCTCGGGACGCTGCCCTCGGAGACCGAGTTCGGGAAGGCCGCACTCACGCCGGGCGAGATCCAGATGTTCGACGTCTCGCTGGTCGACGGCGAGTTACAGCCCCTTCGAAACAACCGAAAGGTGAACACGAACCGGCGGAACTCGCTGTTGGGCGGCGACGGCTGGACGGTCACTCGCGACACCGAGGACGGCTGGCAGTCGACGCGCGTCGCCTACTTCAAAAACGACCTCGACGACATTGGCGAGAAGGAACTCAGCGACCTCGAGGCGATGCTGGCCCGACGCGTCGACTCGCTCGCGGAGTTCATCGGGACGAAGCTCGAACAGGGAGAGTGGGACCAGGCCTACGTGCTGACCGACCACGGGTTCGTCCTGCTCCCGGACAGCGCGTCGCCGGAGAAGATTTCTCGGCCAGCGGAAGCGTCCGACTCCGGACGCCGATGGATCGCTGGGGAGGACGTGGACGAGGATTCGCCCGGCGTGTTACTCGACTCCAGCTCCCGGCTGGGGTATCTCGATGCCAACGTCAGCGTCCTGGCGAGCCCGCTCAAGCGGTTCAAAAAGCAGGGCCTCGGGGACGCACGGTTCTACCACGGTGGCCTGCTCCCACAGGAGTTCGTGCTCGATTTCATCAGCATCACGCAGGGGTAGCTGTCCTGGTCGAGCCATCGCGATGGGGCAATATTCAAGAGACCACAGTTGTACTGGGAGAATATCACTGACTCTCATATGGATGGGAACGCTCTGGCCCCCCGAAAGGCGCAACTCGACAAGGAAGAGCGCGAACACCTCGAAGCGGTCGTCACCGAGATGCGAGACCGTATCGAGGCGAACGTTCGCTACCAGCTCGAAGCGTCTGATCTGGCAGACCGTCCTGATGACGCGTCCCTGAGCGAGACGCAGGAAACCCTCGTGGAAGCTATCGAACTCGAAGCCGCCGATGGCCACGATTGGGAGGAGGCCCACGAACAGTACATTACGGGCGTCGGCTACACGGTCGTCAATCGGCTGGCCGCGCTTCGCTGCATGGAGGTCCGGGACTTCATCGACGACGAAGTGACGGCCTTCCGCGACGACGGCCTCACCCCGGCCGCTGACCGGCTTGTCACCGAGGAGTTCATGCTGGAAGAGGAGGCCGTCCTCGAAGCCTATCGGAACGCGTGCGACAAACTGGCCGCGGAGATCGAGATCCTCTTCGACCGCTCGACCGCCTACAGCCTGATCGACCCCGACGACGACACCTACGAAGATCTCTGCGGAATGCTGGACGAGGTCCCCGACGAAGTCTGGCGGGCCGACGACGTGCTGGGCTGGGTGTACGAGTACTACAACCGTCCCGTTGTCGAGGCGCTCGACGCGAAGAACACGCTCGAACCGGAGGACGTGGGACCGGCGAACCAGTTCTACACGCCCCATTGGGTCGTCCGAATGCTCACCGACAACTCCCTCGGCAAACTCTATCTCGAAGCGACTGAGCAGGAAGACGCCGTTCCGAATCCGGACGCTCTCAGCCCCGAAGAGCGAAAAGAGCGCTTGGTCACGCCGGAGGACAGCCCGTCCGTTCCCGAACTCTGTACGTACCTTATCCCTGACGAGGAGGCCGGCGATGCACCGGAGTTCGATCATCCGTCGGAACTGCGGGTCATCGACCCGGCCTGTGGGAGCGGCCATTTCCTCCTCTATGCGTTCGACGTACTGGAGCGCATCTGGTGGGCCGAAACCGATCTCGACCGAGCCGAGATCCCGGCGAAGGTGCTGGAGCACAACCTCTACGGCGTCGACATCGACCTGCGCTCGTGTCAGCTCTCGGCGTTCAATCTGTATCTGAAGGCCAGAACACGTACCGAAGCGGAAGACGGCCAGTTCGAGATGCCCAGCGTCGACATCGTCTGTGCGGACGCCCGCGTGGCGGACGTTGAGGAAGGCGCAGAAGTGCTGGACGACATTACCGGCGAGGGAACGGACCTGCGTGCTGCGCTGGGAGAGATCATCGACACGTTCCAGCACACGGAAGCCCTCGGGAGCCTGCTGGACGTGAGCGGGACGCTCGAAGACGTGTTCGAGAGCGGTCAGACGGACCTCTCGGACTGGGGCGACGGAACACACCAGTCGCTGAACTCCTTCTTGAAGGCACTTCGAGAAGCCGTTGGTGAGCGCTCGTCAGATTCGTTCGGCGAACAGAACCTCAAGAGTTTCCTGAATCTGCTGGTAGTGTTAAGCCAATCGTACGACGTGGCGCTTATGAACCCGCCGTATGGTTCGGGGGGACGAATGCCGGACACCGTGCAGGAATACGTCGAAGAGAACGAGAATTACAAATATACGACGGAGTACTACATCAACTTCTTCGAGGCGTGTGATCGGCTGGCCAAAGCCGACGGACGCACGGGGATGCTCGTTCCGTGGTCGTTCATGTTCAACAAGTCCTTCCAGACCTTCCGGGAGGATTTCGTCGGTGGGAGAGGTGCGTTCGACTTCTTCTCAGAGTTCGGGTACGACATCCTCGACAACGCGACCGTCGGCACTGTCGGGACAGTTGTTCGCTCCGAGGCAGACAGCGGGCAGACAGGGACGTTCATCCGCCTCCCGGATGTTGCAAAGGGTGAGAAGGAAGGGGAATTCATCCGCGCGTCTTTCGAGGGGTCTGAAACCGGTGTCAAGCGACTCTATCACCGAGACCTGTCCGAGTTTGCGATGGTTCCCGGCACGCCGCTTTCTTATTGGGTGCCACGAGGCCTGCGAAGCATCTATCAGTCCGATACCGTTCTCGACGCGGATAATGCGGGCTTAGAGGACCGGGAGACGCTTGGAGACATCAAACAGGGTACCGCAACCGCAGACGATTCCCGGTTCGTGCATAAGTTCTGGGAAGACAGGGGCGCTGAATGGGTGCCGTTTGCGAAGGGGGGCGCTGATGCGTGGCTTTTGCCTCGAATAAAGAACACCCTCCTCTGGGGAGAAGACGGGACGGAAGTCGATAGATACCCGAAATCCTACCCCCGCAATACAGACGCCTACTTCAACGAATCATTAACGTACACCGTCGCAAAGCGAAGCGGTCGGAGGTTCGGGTATCTCCACGATTCGTCCGTCTTCGGTCACAAGGGCTCGGTTCTGATTCCGGATCGGGCTATCTGGAACGCTCTCTCGTACACGAATAGCCATCTATTCACGTATCTGATGCTTGCACAGACCTCCGAGCGAATGTGGGAAGTCGGGTTCGTCTCGAAAGTCCCGTGGCGGACAGAACTCGAAGAGATCGACGAACTGGCGACCCTCGCCCGGGAAGCCGTCGGGCACCTCATCTCGAAGCGGCAGTACGACTTCGTGTCGCCGCATTACGATGGGCCTGTCCTGCTCGATGCACTCGGTGTCGATGACCCGCTACCGCAGTACGATCATCCACACCGCGAGCTTCGGGACGAACTTTCGCTCGATAGCCCGACACAAACTGTGTCCACGGCAGACTCGCTCAATCAGGTCGGAACTGCCGCCGCGAAACACTTGGCGCGAGTCGAGCAAACCCTCCAGTCCTGTGCGAACGACATCGACGATGCCGTCTTCGATTGCTTCGACATCACCGACGGGCAACGCGAAACGATCCTTCAGGAGATCGCGCTCCGAACCATCGAAGATCCACGCGAACAGGAAGTGTATGCTCCAGCGGCCATCTCAGAGCCGTCTAGCGACTTCCCGGAACAGGTCAAAGACCTCCTTCTCCACTTCACGCTCCGAGCGATCAACGACACCGATGACGGCATTATCCCGCTTTCCGAAATCGACGGCACGGACGACCTTCTGACCCACATCGAGGCGGAGTTCGAACGTGTCTGGGGCGAGCACGCGACCGACCGCCTCGCGGAAGCCGACGCGGTACTCGGGAACCGCAACGCGAGCGACGAAGCGTACCCGAACCTTCGGGCGTGGCTCGAAAACGACCTGTTCGAGTACCACGTCGCGGAGTTCGACCGAACGCCGATCCTCTGGCGGCTTTCGACCGAGCGACTCGTTTCCGACGCCACGGGCGAGGGCTTCGGCTGTCTCGTCGATTACCATCAGTTGGACGCGAGCATCTTCGACCGACTGCAGAACCAGTATCTCGAACCGCGGCGGACGCACCTCCGCGAACGCCAGGCGGCGGCAAACAGCCGTCGGAACGACGAATCGCTCTCGACCACTGAGCGAGCCGACGCCGCCGAAGAGTACGACCAGTGTGAGAGCGCCCTCGAACAGCTCAGCGCGTTCGAAGAACGGCTTGGCGACCTTTCGCAGGCCACCCCGCGTGACTGGCCCAGCGTGAATCAGGAACGCGCGGCCGAGGCGGCCGAACGCGTGGCGGAGTTCCGGGAGCGGACAGCATCACGGCTAGACACTCTCGAAACCCTCGCCGACCTGAAGGACGTAGATATGGCAGACCTGTTCAGTCCCTCGTTCTACGAGACGGTACAGGAGAACAAAGACGAGTGGGTCGATGCGCTCGACGACCTACAGACTGCCTTCGAAGCGTACGCCGAAGACGGCTCCGAACCCGTCGAAGCACATCTCTACGACCTCTTCGAGTACTACGACGATCTCGTCGGCTCCTCCCACTACGCGAGCAACGGGATCCTGTTCATGACGTACTACTTCGAACAGTTCGAGGATGCCGAGCAGTCACAGATCGGAGACACCGGCGTCGCCGAGCGGCAGCGACTGCTCGCAGAACTCGCGGCCGACGTTGACGAGTATCGGCAACTGGCCGACGAAATCGCTGCAAACTGCGACGAGGTTGCGACCGATATCTCCGGCGATTGGGAGGAACGGGCGCTCTCAGAAGTCGTGACCGCGGGCTACCAGCCCACCCACAAACACGGCGTCGCGATCAACATCACGCCGCTCGCCGAGCAAGACATCGTCCCGGAAGTGGTGGCGGACAACGTACTCTGAGGCGGTGGGGAACCGATCTCCGTCAGAGGAGGTGGCTGACAAGGTTCAAGAGTCTATGCCGTTTTGGAACACGTAGCACTCGATGACGGATTCTTCATTCTCGTCCGGGCAACGAGTCCTTCTCAACGGAACACCGGCTGAAGTCATCAAAACACAGACAGTCGGCGAGATCGAATATTTGAGAGCGTATATCGAGGGGGAAGGCGTCAAGACTGTCTGTCTCGACGATGTAGAGATTCAGCCACAGCAGTCCGGAATCGAGGAACTGGCCAACCAGCGAATCGACGACCTTCATCCGGATCACGATGCGGTCGCGGCGCAGTGGTTCGACCTCCGGACGCAGGCGACGAAGCTCAAACTCGCTCACGAACAGGGACAGCTCCTGAGCATCTCGAACTCGCTCGTTCGGCTCGAACCGTATCAGCTTGACGCCGTAAACTGGGTGATGCAGAAGCTCCGGCAGCGGGCGCTTATCGGTGACGACGTCGGGCTCGGGAAAACGATAGAGGCGGGCCTCGTCCTCAAGGAACTCGCTGCACGGAATCGCGCTGACCGCGTCCTGTTCGTCGTTCCCGCCCACCTCCAGAAGAAATGGATCCGGGATATGGACCGCTTCTTCGACATCGACCTGACCGTGGCAGACCGCGCGTGGGTGGAAGGTGAGCGCCGACGGCTCGGCGAGGAGGCTAACATCTGGGCCCAAGACCAGCAACGGCTCGTCACCAGCATGGCGTTCCTGCGGCAGGACGAGTTCCGGCCTGCACTCCGGGACGCGTTCTGGGACGTCGTCGTGGTCGACGAGGCCCACAAGGCTGCAAAGCGGGGGGACTCACCGAGCAAGACGGCACGGATGATTGACGCCGTCACGGGGAACTCCGACTCGTTGCTGCTTCTCAGCGCGACGCCACACGACGGGAAGGGCGAGGCGTTCCGCTCGCTCGTGGAGTACATCGATCCGTTCCTCGTCGCCGAAAACCAGGAACTCTCACAGGAAACAGTCGACCGCGTCATGATCCGTCGCGGGAAGACCGACATCTACGACGAGGACGGTGAACGCGTCTTCCCGGACCGCGAGGTCAACTCGGTATCGGTCTCGATGACCCACGACGAACGACAGTTCTACCGGGCTGTCACCGACTACGTGAAAAACGTCTACAACCGCTCGGAGAAGCTGAACGAACCCGCGGTCGGGTTCGCGATGGCGCTCATGCAGAAACGACTGGTGAGCAGCGTCGGCGCGATTCACGCGACGCTCCGACGACGACTGGACGACCTTCTCGACGAAGAGGCAGAGACAGACGGTCTTTCCGAGGAAGCACGAGCCTATCTCGACGGCGAGGATCTAGACGAGGACGACAAGCAACACGCGGAAGACGAGATCGCCGGTCTGACCGTCACCAGTACCGACGAACAACTCCAAGAGGAGATCGATACGCTCCGCGACCTCGTGTCGCTGGCGGAGGATCTACCGGTCGACTCCAAGGCCCAGAAAGTCAGACGGTTCATCTCCCAACTCCTCGAGGAACAGCCGGACGAGAAACTCCTGTTGTTCACGGAGTACCGCGATACGCTGGACTACCTTCTCGAATTCGTGCAGGACGAGCCGTGGGCCGACGAGATTCTGGTGATTCACGGCGACGTTGACAAGGACGAACGGACCCGGATCGAAGACGAGTTCAATCACGGGCAGTCACGACTCCTGTTCGCGACCGATGCAGCGAGTGAGGGGATCGATCTCCAGCACAGCTGTCACATCATGGCTAACTACGAGCTTCCGTGGAACCCGAACCGCCTCGAACAGCGGATCGGACGCATCCATCGCTACGGACAGGAAGAGGAGGTCAAGGTCTGGAACTTCCTCTTCGACGACACCCGCGAGAGCGAAATCTTCGAAATGCTCCAGACCAAGGTCGAGGAGATCCGCTCCCAGCTCGGAAACACAGCGGACGTGCTTGGCATCCTCGACGACATCGACGTGGATGCGCTCATCATGGAGTCCATCGAGAACGACGACCCGCCGAGTGCGACCAAAGCGGAACTCGAGGAGCTGATCGAGGAGCGCCAGCGGACGCTTGAGGAGTGGTACGAGCGGAGCCTCGTCGATACGAGCACGTTCGACGCGGAGAGTCGCCGGCAGATTCAGGAGGTCGTCGACGAGTCAGCGGACGTCTACGGAAGCGAGGGAGACATTCGCGAGTTCTTCGAGCGAGCAGTCGAAGCCTTCGGAGGCGAATTCGAGAAACGCGGTACCAACCTCTATCAAGCCGAGTTGCCTGATGGGATCAATTCGCCCGGCCAAGATGCGACGTTCGGCCCGTTCACGTTCGACCGCGACTTCGCGATGGATCACGAGGACATCACCTACCTCGCTCCGGACACGGACGTCCTGCAACGGCTCATGGCACGCGTGTTGGAGGACGAGCGCGGTGCGGTCGGACTCAAACTGCTGCCGTTCGTCGACACGCCGGGGATCACCTACAACTATCGCGTGGCGTTCGAGGACGGCACTGGCGATGTGATTCGTGAGGAGACCATCCCCGTCTTCGTGGATGCGACGCAAGGGGACGCTCAGCAGGCGCTTGGTGAACGTGTCGTCGAAGGCGACTCGGTAGCAGCAAAGCCCGACGTCGACGACTTGCGAACGGTTCTCGACGCTCAATCCGACTTACGGGCGGCCGCTGACCGGTACGTGAGCGTGCGTGTCAACGAGATCAAGAACCATCTTCAGGAGAAACGTCACAAGGAGACTGCCCAGGAGTTGGAAAATCTCGAGGAGTATGCACAGGCGGAACGAGAACGGATCGAGGCCTTCATCGAGGAGTACGAGCGCAAATCCGACGCCGGCTCGGATATGGACATCGCGATCCGTGGCCAACAGGAGCGACTTGCACAGCTCGAAGAGCGAATCGAGACACGTCGCCGTGAATTAGAGCGCCGAGAACAGATCATCTCACTGGCGCCCGAGGTTGAGAACTACTGTTTGACTCTCCCATTGTGAATCGGTTTCTGAATGAGACTACCTCAGTGTCGTAATTGCGACGGGCTCGCTGACAGTCGGCTGAATAATTTGCCTTCCGAGAGAGCGTTCGTGGCCGCGCAACAATCACAGAACCGATAGACTGCAAGCCGATATCACAACTGTTTTTGTTACCAACTGTGTACCGGTAGGTGGGTTCTGGTCCTCGCTCCATTTCCCCCTTGAATCCGATTCAGATCATCGATTGGCCCGAGTCCAGAACCTGTCGTCGTGGATGACGACTTCGAATGGTGCGTTGCACGCCACTCCCCCCGGCTGCCCACCATTCCGTTGCTGACCTGAGTGAGGGGATAGCAGTCCTCGTGATACGTATCCGGGAGTTCGTCTGCCGTCACTACCACGTCTCTCCAGCAGCGGGGCGGCCACAGACTGGTTCGGGTATATCAGCGTGGCTCTGGTGTAAGACATCGTAAGCTCACGTATACCCATTGGTGCGAGCATCACGGTTAGGCAGGAGATCCACTCCGGTATCCGGGCCGCACCGACGGCCCCGATATCCTACCTTCTTGCGGAATGACTTGTCTCGCGACGCTGTATCCGTCGATCCAGGCACTCGTAAAACGGAGAGTGGGGAAACCAGGTTGGCAGACACTGGCGTTGGCCCCACTATCAATATACAGCCCAAACATATAAGTTTTTTGATAGATAATCTACAATATTATGTGTTTAGTTAGACGGATAATAATAGGCGATACGAGCGGACTGCTCGCCTACATTACTTTCTTGCGCAGATAGGCCGAGATGGCTTCACTGATGAGCACAAGGCCCAGAATCGAGATGAGGATCGTCAGGACTGCTTCCCAGTTGAAGTAATTGATCTCAGTCTGGAGCGGGACGCCGATCCCGCCTGCGCCGACGAACCCGATGATCGTCGACGCTCTGACGTTGATATCCCATCGAAGCGTCGCGACACTGATGAACGCCGGCTTGATCTGTGGAACGATACTGTAGATGAGCACATCAATCGGCGATGCTCCGGCTGCAGTGATCGCTTCGACAGACCCGCGGTCGATCTCCTCGATGGCTTCCGCGATTAGCTTTGCAGTGAACCCGATCGATCTGATCGAGATCGCCAGCACGCCAGCGAGGGCCCCAGGGCCGAAGATAACCACGAAGATCAGTGCCCAGATGATGACGTTGACCGAACGGGTAAACGAGATGATGAACTTCCCCAGCAGGTACGCCGGCTTGTTGGGCGACGTGTTGCTGGCTCCGAGGAACGCAACCGGGATCGCCATCACGATGGCCAGTGCCGTTCCCAGAATCGAGATATTGATCGTCTCGAGCAGCGGCCCGACAATATTCCGGGAGTACCCCACATTGGGGGGATACATCCGGCCGAAGAGGTCGGCCAGCTCACGCGGGGCAGTCACGGCGTAGCCGTAATTCACTTCCATGGCGCGCCAGGCTGCGACGAGGATGACGAGTCCAGCTAGCAGCCCGAAGAACCGGAGTAAGCGCTCACGGCGATCGAACCGGCTCCATGAGTCAGTGCTGTTTGACATTATTGGATCCGCCTCCGAGCGAGAGCGCTGACACCTTCACCAACCATGACGATGGCGACGATGACAGCGATAATTGCCATGCTAAACTGGTAATCGTACTTATCGAAGGAGTTCAGCAGCGTGATACCGATACCGCCCGCTCCGACGATTCCGACGACAGTGCTGTGTCGGAGGTTGATGTCCAGGCGGTAAATCGACAGGCCGACGATCCGGGGCATTACCTGCGGGAGAACGCCGTAGAGATACGTCTGAACGGGTGTCCCGCCGGCAGCAGTGATCGCCTCCATCTGCCCACGATCGATGTCTTCGATCTCCTCTGCGAGAAGTTTCGCGAAGAATCCGATCGTTTTGAACGCGAGGGCAAGGACACCAGCGAGCGGACCGAATCCGACCGCTTTGACCATAATGATCGCAACGATGAGCTCGTGGAGTGAGCGCGTGACTGCAACGATGCTGCGACCGACGTAGTAGACTGGCTTCGGCGAGAGGTTATTGGAAGCCATGACAGCGATCGGCACGCTGACGATAATACCCATTGTCGTGGCGACAATCGTCATCACGATACTCTCGACGATCCCCTGTATGAGGAGTTCCCGCTGCGACGGAGTGTACGCTGGTGGGAGCATACTCGTGACGAGTTCGACACCAGCTCCGATCCCTCGCACGAACCGGCTGGGAGAAATCCGAAGGTTCCAGAAGCTATACGCGAAGAACAACAAGATAAGCCCGTAGATGAGATACTTGACTTTCTTGTTGTAGAAGACTGTGGGCCGCTCCCAAGATCCTTCAACGGCCGATCCAGATTCAGCAGCCATATTGATTAGTCACCTCGTTCAGCAATGACGTCGTCAGATCCGGTGCTGCTACCAGCACTCGGCTCTTCGCGGTCCGCAATGGATTCACCACCGCGGTAGATTTCGTCTCTGGCTGCCTGATCCAGATCGTCAGGTGGGCCGTTAAAGACGATCTCACCGTCACTGAGTCCGATGATCCGGTCCGCGTAGTCGACCGCCAGATCGACTTCGTGGATGTTGATGATGATCGGGATATCGTCTTCGTGAGCGATGTCCGTCAAGAGGCTCATAACCTCCCGGGAGGTATCGGGGTCCAGCGCACTCGTCGGTTCGTCAGCGAGCAGAATTTTCGGCCGCTGAATGACGGCACGGGCGATACCGACGCGCTGTCGCTGGCCACCGGAGAGTTCATCTGCACGGTTGTTCTCGACGCCCTCTAGGTTCACCCGACTGAGGATTTCCCGTGCGCGCTTGATATCCTCTGGTGGGAAGTTCCGACGGAACGCGTTCCACGTACTGAGATAGCCAAGGCGGCCGGAGAGTATGTTCTCCATCACCGTGAGGCGCTCGACGAGATTAAACTCCTGAAATATCATGCCCATATCGCGACGGACATCGCGAAGGGCTGATTTGTCCAGGCCGGTCACCTCTGTATCATCGAGCGAGACACGCCCGCCAGTTGGCTCGGTCAGCCTGTTGATACTACGAACGAGCGTGCTTTTTCCGGCCCCGCTTGGCCCGATGATCGCAACGATCTCGTTACCACTGACTTCGAATGAGACACCTTTGAGTGCTTTATCACCGGAGTCGTACGTTTTTTCCAGATTATCTACAGTGAGCATTATTCGGTTCTCTTCTTAGCCTTCGATGTTCTCGGTGTTGTACTTGATGTCGTTGTTCTCCTGAATCTGGAGGATGATATCGTAGACAGTGGCGTAATCAATCTCCGTCCATTTTCCGCGACCACCGAAGACCTCCGCGATCTTGGTGTCCGAGTAGTCGTAATCGAGGAATGCCGCCCTGATACCTTCCTGAATTTCTGGTTTCAGGTTGTAGCGGTAACAGAAGCTCGTTGTGGGGAACGGGTTGCTGGCCCACACGACTTTGAGATTCGTCGGGTCAATGTTGTCCGCCTCCGCAACACGCGTGACACAGGTGCTACAAACGGGGGCAGCGTCGTAGTCATCGTTTGCCACTCCGAGGATACTCTGTTCGTGCCCGCCGGAGTAGCTCACTTCGTAGTCGTCTCCCGGAGTAACGCCCTGGTTCGAGAACAGCGCACGCGGAGCGAGGTTCCCGGAGTTAGACGACGGTTCGGCGTGTGCGACACGCTTGCCTTTGATATCCTCAAGCGACGAGATGTCGTCGTTATCCGCCTGTGTGGCGAGCCACAGCCGATAACCGAAGTCACCCTCCTTCGAAATCTGGAGCGAGAACGGGACAGCGCCGGCCAGATTCACAGCGAACGGCGTTGGCCCAGTGGAGAACCCGGCGACGTGGAGACGCTCGGATCGCATCGCCTCAATCTGGGACGCGTACGAGTTGAGGGGGAAGTACTTAACCGATTTCCCCGTCTCTTCGGCGATGTTGTCCATCAGCGGTTGCATCGTATCCCGGTAGACTGCCGGGTCCTCCGTCGGTGTCATCGCAAACGCGATGCGGTCCGGGTCAATCAGGTCGTCTTGATTATCGGGAGTACTCTGGACGGGGTTACCGTAGCGGGGCTTCTCGCGCTCCTTCATGTTCTTCAGGTCCTGCAGGGACCCCGTCTCGAACCCTGCCTCGATGAGCGTCTGCATCAGCTGCGGGAACTCCGGGTTAGCCGGATCGAACTCGGGATAGTTGGTACTCTGTCCGGAACTACCGTCGCCACTACTGGAACCGTCACTGCTATCAGTGCTGTCACCACCAGACGCTTCGGTGTTCTGGCTACTCTCCTGAGAACAGCCTGCAACGCCCGCTGCAAGCGCAGTAGCGCCAATTTTCAACACAGATCGTCGGTCAACTGGGTTCTGTTTCATTGTCGACGCAGACATGTGCGAAACCTGGGTTAAAAAGTATTTATGTTTATATCTGACAAAACAACAAACCCTTTGTACCGAGTTTTAGATGCTCTTCATATAGAATCTAGAATAAGTATTAGAAGTAGATATATAAAAGATACTAGACACTAAGCAGTAATCGAGGGCGATCTTCGAGTTCCGCAGGAGCCACGGCAATATTCAAGCGAGCCTCAAGGCCAACACCTATTACCCATCAGTATATTTGTCTCCATATAGAATATAGTAGTATATAGACTATATAAAAATGACGGAACCACCGTTTGTAAGATAAGATGACTGTAATGAGTGCAATCGCGAATACGGCTGTTTTCGGAGGTATAGAGGGGATAACTGTCGATACTGAGATACTCCACCTATTTATTGCAGGTGCACTGGGTATGCTGCTCGGGCTCGAACGAGAGTGGGCCAACAAGTCTGCGGGAATCCGAACGTTTACGCTGACGAGTCTGGTCGGCGCTGCCGCAATGTCACTCGACGAGAGGATACTACTTGCCTTGGGAGGGGCATTGGTACTCGTGCAAGGGGGGTTGCTCGGGATCCGGGGAATAGTCGCACAGTGGACCAGCGACGATAGTGAGTTGGAGTTCGGCCTGTCTCTGACAACCTCGACCTCGTTACTTGTCGCGTACGCGGTCGGGATACTGGTCGGAGCCAATCACGTTCTGATCGGCGTCATTATTGGCATAACGTCGTCGTTCCTGCTAGTCCTTCGGCGGGAGCTACACGAGTTTGCGAACCAGCTATCGCGAGAAGAAGTACGCAGCGCAGGTGAGTTTGCGATCATCTCGTTTGTCGTGTATCCGCTCCTGCCCGGCGGGACGTATGGGCCATGGGATGCGATCGATCCGAAACTGGTCTGGATGCTCGTGATCGCAGTCAGTGGGATCGGGTTTGTCAACTATATCGTGATGCAGCGATACGGCAGCAAGGGGATCGCTGTAACTGGCTTCTTCGGCGGGCTGGTGAACTCCACTGCCGTGATCGGCGAAATCGCGGGCAGGGCAAAGAACAATGCGGGGATCACAGAGCTCGCAGTCGGAACGATACTGATCGCTGATGCGGCGATGGCGGTCCGTAATTTAGCGATCATCGTTGCATTCGTCCCCGAGTCGGCTGTCAGTGTTGGACTCCCGCTCGGCCTGATCGCGATTAGTGGCGTCGGACTCGCATATTACGATAGCGACTGGGAGGGAGATTTGGAACTGGATTTCGACTCGCCGTTTAGCAGTGCAAATGCGCTGAAATTCGGCTTGCTCTTCCTCGCTGTCTTGATTCTGACCGCCGGAGCACAGCGCATCTTCGGAACAGCCGGGTTCCTGATTACGAGCTTCCTCAGCGGCATCGTATCGAGCGGCACGACGACAACGACCGCAGTGACGCTGACGTCGACCGGTCAGATATCGCCGGCAGTAGCGGCGCAAGGCGTGCTGGCCGGGACGCTCTCCAGTATACTCGTGAAAATCGGGTTTGCAACAAGTATCAACCGCTCACTGCTAGCGCCGGTGGTGCGAAAGTCACTCTACCTGTCGCTCATCGGGATCGGTGGCGTGGTTATCAGTATCCAATTGATATGAACAGTCAGAGCTATCAGCGTGTTTCGAGGGTCGCCGCGGCCCCTGCGGCAGAGGAAGCGCCTGTGATCACGTCGGCAGCGGCTTCTGCCGAAGCGTCACCGTTCGAGATGGAGGAACTCTAGATGACGTACACCAGTGCCATCATCGACCTCGACGGGACGATATATCGCGGGGATTCGTTAGTCGAAAACGCTGCAGAAGGGGTACGGACAGTACGTAAGGCGGGGCTTTCGACGCTGTTCGTCACGAACAAGCCGATCGACCGGCGGGAGAAGTATTGCGAGAAACTGAACGCGCTGGGCATCGATTGCAGCAGTGAGGACATAATCACGTCCGCCACTGCATCAGCGGACTATCTATCCGCGCAGCACCCGGAGCGCGAAATCTACGTCATCGGCGAAGACGCTCTGGTCGCAGAGTTGCGTGCCGCCGGATTGAAAACGACGTCCGACCCCGAACGAGCGGGCACTGTGATCGCATCACTTGATTTTGGTTTCGATTACCAGGCGATACAAGATGCGCTAATCGCACTTACCGAGAACGACGCGCTTTTCGTTGCGACCAACCCGGATCGAACGTGTCCGGTAGATGGTGGTGAGATACCCGATGCAGCAGGGATGATCGGGGCAATAGAAGGAGTTACCGGGCAGGAATTGGATCAGTTGATCGGCAAGCCGTCCAACGTAATCCTTCAGATGGCGCTGGAACGGCTCGGTGGCGAGCCGGAGCGCTGTCTCATGATCGGTGATCGCCTCGGGACAGACATCAGAATGGGGAACCAGGCCGGGATGGAGACGGTACTGCCGCTAACTGGCGTTACCAGTACGGCGGACTTAGAGGAGAGTGACGTGAGCGCGGACCACGTCGTGACCGACCTTTCAGAACTGGCAGCTATCGTAGAAAACGGACAGTAGGTCCGGAAACAGGGGAGTAACTGTTTCCAGGGGTCTCGATACCCAGAGCTCAGTCGAGCACTCCGGGGTAGTCAGCGATGATTCCGTCGACACCGGCCTCGACCAGTTTCTCCGCCTGATGCCAGGTCGTTATCGTGTACGGGATTACCTTCCGACCTTCCTCGTGTGCGGTCTCGACCAGATCGATCTCGGCGAAATCCGGGTCTTCGAGGTAGTAGTCCTCGTTGAAGAAGGGCGTGTTCATGATCATATTGTACGGCGGCTGGATGTACTCCGCGTCCAGGTCACGGACGATAGAAAGACCGTCCTCGATTGAATCCCAGAACAGGTACGCGATCGGAATACTGGCGTCCGCGTTTCGGACGGACTCCAGCGCAGCCTTCTGGAACGACTGGATGATAACGTCGTTTTCGTGATGCGAGAGGACTTCGAGTGCCTGTTCCGTGAACGGATCCCAGGTCTCGACATCGGATTCCGACGCGTCGTCGTCGGGAGAGACACCAGCGGCCTTCCACTCGATGTCGAGTGGGATACTGTCCGGAGTCGCTTCGACGAACTCGTCTAGTCGAGGGATTGTCTGTCCGCTGTCACGGATTTCAGCGTTCAGAACCGTCTGCACGTCGTTCTCCCAGACGTACCCTGATTCGTCTGTCAGGTCGTCTAGCTTATCGTCGTGGAAAACGACGATTTCGAAGTCCTCACCCTTCCAGGGCTTCCCGCCTGCAGGCACGAGATCACATTCCATCATATCGGTATTGTACTCGTGACTGCTGGGACCGCCGTACGCCGCCTGCTGAACTGCGGCGATGGTGTTTTGCGGATACAGACCGCGGTAGCCACGGTGTGCAGCGAGGATCGGTGGAGAAGCGATGGGCGGTTCGGTACTGCTGTGATCGTTTTCCCTGCCAGCCGCAGTGCCTACAATGGAGCCCAGTGCGGCAGCAGACGTACTCTTTAGCACGGTTCGACGGCATATGTCTGGTATTCGAACCATTCCGTGGCCTATTACCTACACAATCTATATATAACTATTGATTGCACATATCAGTATATACTATTGCGTTTTCTTGAGTTTATTTGGGTTATACAGCAGTAGAAACGGCTGTAGAGTGGATGTATATATCAATATATAGCATAAATGCCGGTTGAATCCCCAGCATTGTTGTATTGAGACTACATGTAGCAAGCGAATCGGACGGAACTGGGCTTGCACAGCGCTCTCGCTAGCAGCGGCTCTGAGACAGCGCTCTGCCACTATTCCTGTGGTCGCGCCGGTCGTCGCGTTCGAGAAGACCACAGCACCGGATCGAACCGAAAATGTCGGTGCCCGTCCCTTCTATCGGAGGATCGAGAATCGGTCGGAAAACCTAAAGAGTGCTATCGATGGGGCTAGTTTCTTCGGGTGGTTGCGCCGCCGCTGCGTGATAGATGGCCTCGCCCGTCTGTGGGTCGAACAGGTGGAGCCGCTCGGTCTCAACTGTCAACGCAACTCGGTCGCCCGGCTCGACGGCCGTTCGGGGTTCGGCGTGTAGTTTGAACTCCTGATCGCCGGTCCGACACTCCAGCAGGAGGCTATCGCCGAGCGGTTCGGTGACGGTTACTTCAGCGGCGAACGAGCTTCGGTCGGTCGAATCAGCTACCGAAAGGCTCTCCGGCCGAACGCCTAGCAACGCCTGTCCTCCGGCGGCTGTTTCCAAGCCGTCGCCGTCGGGTAACGGGATGCGAAACGTCGGTCCGACGGCCTCGTATTCAGTCCCATCACGGGAGATATCCACGGCGAGCATGTTCATCGCAGGGTCGCCGATGAACTCCGCGACGAACCGAGTCTCGGGGAAGTCGTACAGGTGCTGTGGGCTGTCGACTTGCTGGATGCGGCCGTCGTTCATCACTACCACCCGGTCACCGAGCGTCAGCGCCTCTGTCTGGTCGTGGGTCACGTAGATTGTCGTGGTCTCGAATTCGCCGTGGAGTTTCGCCAGTTCAGCCCGCATCTTGATCCGGAGTTTGGCATCGAGGTTCGACAGCGGCTCGTCCATGAGGAACACCTCCGGGTCACGGACTAGTGCGCGGCCAAGTGCGACTCGCTGTCGTTCGCCACCCGATAGCTCGCCTGGCTTTCGGTCGAGCAGGTCGTCGATGTCGAGCACCGCTGTGGCTTCTCTCACTTGGCGGTCGATTTCCTCGTCACTGAAGTCGCCGGCCGACTTCATGCCGAACGTGATGTTCCGGCGCGCGGTCATGTGCGGGTACAGCGCGTAGTTCTGGAACACCATCGCGACGTCCCGGTCTTTCGGTTCGACGCCGGTGACGTCCTGGTTGCCCATCTGGATCGTGCCGTCAGTGGCCCGCTCTAGCCCGGCGATCAGCCGAAGCGTGGTGCTTTTGCCACACCCACTGGGCCCGACGACAGTCACGAACGCCCCGTCCGGTATCTGGAGGTCGATGTTTTTGACGGCGACGACACCATCGAATTCCTTCCGTACGTTCTGTAAGGTTACGTCAGTCATTGGTATCCTCTCACTTTTGTTGGATCGTAAACGTCTCCAGCAGCTGTCGTCGGAACAGCACTAGCAGTGCCAGCGGCGGCAACAGGGTCAGTATCGACCCGGTCATCACCATCGACCAGGCCACTTCGCCGGTGCTGGCCTGTCCGCGAAGCAGGCTCAGCCCGACCTGTGCGACCTGCAGGCTCTCGGCGTTGATGATCACCAGCGGCCAGAGATACTGGTTCCATGTGTAGACGAACATGATCACCGAGACGCCCACGAGGACGGCACGGGACATCGGGACCAGGACCGACCACAGAAACCGCAGCGGCCCGACACCGTCGACCTTTGCCGTCTCGACGAGCGAGGCCGGAATCGACAGGAAATGCTGGCGCAGTATAAAGACGGTCGTCGCGCTGGCCAAGTATGGGACCGTGATAGCGAAGATCGTGTTACCCATGCCAAGCTCCGTCGTCAAGCGATACAGTGGCACAAACCTGACCGGGACCGGGAGCAAGAGCGTAAAGAGAATAAACAGGAACACGGCGTTCTTGTACGGGAACCTGTAGTAGACGATCACCAGCGCGGCCAGCAGCGACACGATCAGCTTTCCGACGACGACGGCGACAGACATCACAAATGAGTTCAGCATGTACCGCCAGAATTCGAGGCCAATGAGGGCACGACGGTAGTTCGACAGCGCGTGGCCGCCAGGTGCCAGATCGGCGATCGAGGTGACGATCCCGGCCCGCTTCGTTGAGACAAGCGCCGCGATCAACACTGGCAGTACGATCAGGAACACGACGGTCGCTGTGAGTACGTGCAGCGTGAGCTGCTCCGTCTCAAATCGCCGGATGCGGTCGCTGGTGGTTCGTCCCGCAGCTCGGGAGCGCTCAGCGGCAGCAGTCAACGCGGTGAGGAGTGACCCGAGCATGTTAGCCTCCGTAGTAGGCGTACCTGTCGCTCAGCCGGAACTGGCCGTACATCAACAGCCCGACAGCGACGAACAGTACAACGGACTTCGCCGAGGCGAATCCGAACTCGTAGAACTGGAAGGCGGTCCGATAGAGGTCGTAGATGAGAATGTTCGTCGCACCGGCGGGACCGCCCTTGGTCATGAGATCGACCATGGCGAACGTGCCGAAGAAGCCGTAAATCGTGTTCATGATGACCAGGAACACGAGTGTCGGCGAGATGATCGGGACGTACACGCGAAGCAGTCGCTGCGTTCGGGAGACGCCGTCGAGTTCAGCGGTCTCAGTCAGCGACTCGGGGACGTTGCCGAGCGCGGCTGTCATGAAGATAACGTTGTATCCGATCTGCTTCCACACCGCTGCGACCAACACGACGACGAACGCCTGTGGACCGTTGCTGAACCAGTTGACATCGATGCCGAGAGCCTCGATGTAGCTCGTGAAGATACCGATGTTCGGGTGTGCGATGAACAGGAACACCAACCCGGCGACTGCCGGCGGCAGCGCGTACGGCCAGATAACCGCCACCAGATACAGCCCCTTCCCGACTTCGATCTCGTGGATGAGAAAGGAGACACACAGGGCAACGGCCATCACGCCGACGACGACGCACGTAGCGAACAGGACCGATAGCAGGACGCTCCGGAGGTACTCTGTGGAGCCGGCTAACCGCCTGTAGTTCTCCAGTCCGACGAACACGTCACCCCGGGCGAGTGAGGCCTGGTAAAAGCTCAGCCCTATCGCACGGACCGTCGGGTAATAGAGGAACAACAGCGACACGACCATCGTCGGTAACAGCAACACACCGGCCTGCAGGCGGTCTGTGAATACTTCGTGGGTGGACATTAGCTGTAGTATCGGTCTAGTTCGTCTTCGACGGCCGATTTCAGCTCGGAGAGCCCCTCGTCGACGCCGACCTCGCCGCTGAACAGCTCGACCGACATATCCTGAATTGTTGTCTGGACCTGCCGAGCCGGGCCGATGAGCATCCGTTTTGTCGCCGGCGTGTTCTCGGCCTGTGTCAACTGGTCAAACGCGGTTCGGTACATCGGGTTCTCCGCAAACCAGCCGTCGTTTTCGAGTTGCTCGACAGCGGTCTGTCGGATCGGGTAGTAACCAGTCCCCTTGTGCCAGGTGATCTGTGACTCCGGTCGACCCATGAATTCGAGGAAGCTGCCGATGTCGTCCTGGCGGTCCTGTGGCAGTCCGGAGGGGACGAACCACGAAGCCCCGCCGATAACTGGCCCGGTCCGGTCGCCGTCAATCGTCGGATAGAACGCGTTGTCGACCTCGAACCCGTTCTCCTCCGCGCCGGAGCGGATACCAGTGACCGATGCCGTCGAGGTCATCAACATGGCGGCTTGTCCGGTGAGGAACGTGGACGTTGCTTCCCCCCAAGCCTCTATCCCGGGGTTGCTGAACAGGCCGTTGTCTGCCATCTCGTGCCACCATTCGTACAGTGACCGGGCCGTGGCGTTGTCCGTTTGCATCGTCGTCGGCTGACCGGCGTGGCCGTTCTCGGCGTCGAGTAGCGTCTGGCCGTCGACGGAATAAAAGTGCTCGACGAACCAGACATGGTTCGGCCATGTGAGGCCGGCGTCGGTGACGCCTTCGTCGACGAGCGTCTGCGAGTAACTTCGGACTTCCTCAAGCGTGGTCGGCGGACTGTCCGGGTCGAGTCCGGCTTCCTCGAACGCCGACCGGTTGTAATAGAGGATGGCGTTGGAGTTGTTGAACGGCATCGACGTAAGCGTCCCATCGATGGTGAAAAACGAGGTCACGTTCGACAGGAAGTCATCGACCGGGTAGTCGTCGGAGAGCAAGTTCTCGACGGGCTCGACCGCGTCCGTGTCGAGGACCTGCTGTGCGAACAGACTGTCGATCTGGAAGACATCGGGGACCTCGCCGGAGTCAAGTGCGCTCAGTGTGTTCGTCAGTACCCCCTCGTAGGAGTCCTGAAAGACCAGGTTCGCGTCGATGTCCGTCTCGGACTGGAACTGGTCGACCAGCCCCTGCAGCGTCTCACCGTTGGTACCACCCATGGCATGCCAGATGGTGAGGCTGTCTTCGTCGACCGGCCGGACACTGGCACCGCTGCTACTGCTACATCCGGCTAGCCCCACGGTCCCCACCGTGAGTGCAGCCCCCGATGTTTTCAGAACCGACCGCCGCGATACATGGTCGTACCCGCCACCACTTTGAACCATACCCTTTGCCAGCAAGGCATGAAAAATGAATGATTATAATTGCTCTCTATAGCAGACAGTACGCGTATATGGGCGTCATAACCGAACGATAGACGTAGCAAGTGAGCGGCTGGCTCCCGAGTCTCCGTGCGTTTGGAGGCTCCCCAGTCACGCCGGAGTGAACACGTTCGAAGCGTGCTTCGAAATGGCAAATGTATTATCTTTTTACTCACAGGCGACTGATTCGGCGTATGCTGAACCAGCCGTTAATTGTCTTATCCGCTTACCGGGTGGTGTGACACTGTTCGACGGAACTACACTCAACGAGTTGTCGTTAGACAACCGAGTTGGCCTCGCGCCGATGACACGGGTGAGCGCCACCGACGACGGCCGTGCGACGGCGGAGATGGCACAGTACTATCAGCGGTTCGCCGACGGTGGGTTCTCTTTTCTTATTACAGAGGGGACCTATCCAGACAACGCATACAGCCAGGGGTATCTGAACCAGCCAGGTCTGGCGACCGACGCACAGGCAGCGGCCTGGCAACAGGTTACCGAGGCGGTCCACGACGCTGGTGTCCCGATTTTCGCCCAGTTGATGCACGCCGGCGCACAGAGCCAGGGGAATCCACATATCGACGGGGAACAGACCATCGCCCCATCGGCGGTGCAACCGGACGGACAAAAGGCCGAAGCCTACGGCGGGAGCGGTGACTTCCCTACGCCGAAAGCAGCCACGGTCGACGAGCTAGCCGACATCCGTGACGGGTTCGTTACCTCGGCGCAGAACGCCATCGAAGCGGGGTTCGACGGTGTCGAGATCCACGGTGCGAACGGGTATCTGCTTCACGAGTTCCTCTCGGGAGAGTTCAATCAGCGTGATGACGAGTACGGTGGTGTGCCTGCGAACCGGGTGCGCTATCCGCAAGAGGTTGTCGCTGCGGTCGTCGAGGCGACACCCGCCGATTTCGTCGTTGGCATTCGTGTCTCGCAGTCGACCGCCCTTGACGAGGACCACCTGTGGCCCGAAGGCGAGGACGCCGCAGCGGTGTTCTTCGAGGAACTGTCGACGGCCGGTGCCGACTACATCCACGTCACCGAACCCGATGCGACCACGCCGGCGTTTGGCGACGACGGACCGACGCTGGCCGAGGCCGCGGCTACCTACGCAGCAGATGAGACAGTCATCATCGACAACGGCGGGCTCGGAGCGCCTGACGCGGCACGCGAGAAGGTCGATGCCGGTGCCGACCTGGTAACGTTGGCGACGAGCGCACTCGCCAATCCGGACTGGCCTGAGAAGGTCTCAAAGGGTGAAGAACTGACTGCATTCGACCCTGCTGAGTTCCTCGCTCCATCCGCAGAACTCTCGGAGCATGAACTGCAGACAAGCGGTGCCTCGGCCGACGACTGAAGCAGTTTGGACACCAGATACCGCGACGCGAAAGACGGTCCGAACGCCGATTCGAGGGGTGAGTTAGATCGGGGACGAGCGACCCCGACGGCACCTGCGATGCTATGTGCGTAGTTCGACGGGGCCAATATTTCAACTATCTAGAAAATGGGAATGACTAACTAGGCTCGCAGACATGTGGGAGGTACAGATGCCAGAGCCAGTCATCGCGTCGGTCGGTGCCTCGCCGCTCGGCCGCACAGACCTCCCGGGCCGTGACCTGTTCTCGGTCGCGCTTGCGGAGGCCTTCGACGACCTGCCCGACCCTGCCGACATCGTCGAGGCGGTGTACGTCGGCAACCAGTCGGAGACCTACGAACACCAGATTATGCAGGGGACGCTGCTGGCCGAGTGGGCCGGCCTCCGACACGTCCCCGCCGAGCGAGTCGAAGGGTGTGCCGCCGCGGGCGCGCTCGCGCTACGACACGCGGTCAAGGACGTCCGTAACGGCGAACACGAGGCCGTGCTCGCGTGCGGCGTCGAGAAGATGACGTCCGCGGGCACCAGCGGTGCGACGGACGCGCTCTCGGCGGCGTTCGACCGCGCCATCGAGCAGCGTTCCGGCATCACCGCCCCCAGCCAGTACGCACTGCTCGGCCAGCGGTACCTCCACGAGACCGACGCCACGGAACGCGACCTCGCCGAGATCGCAGTGAAGAACCACGCCAACGCCGCTCGCAACCCCCGGGCACAGTTCCCGAAAGAGATCGACGTCGCGACCGTCTTAGAGTCCGATCCCGTCGCCCCGCCGTTGAAGCTCTACGACTGCGCGCCGGTCGGGGACGGTGCCGCCGCCGTTCTCGTGACGACCGCCGAAATGGCGGCCGACCTCAACCAGCCGCAGGTGCGCGTCGCGGGCAGCGGGGCCTCCGCGAACAACATCGCGGTCGCGGAGCGGGACATGACCGACATCGCGGGCGCTCGCATTGCCGCCGAGACGGCCTACGAGGAAGCGGGTATCGACGCCAAATCCGTCGACATCGCGGAGGTTCACGACGCATTCACCGTCTGCGAGGCGCTGCTCGCGGAGGCCGCCGGCTTCGCTCCCGCGGGAACGGGCTATCAGAGCTACCAGCCGCCAGCGGAGCGGGCTGACGGCTGGACCGACGTGCAGTTGAGCCCGAGCGGCGGCCTGAAGGCCCGCGGTCACCCCATCGGTGCGACCGGGCTCTTGCAGGCGCTCGAAGCCTACGAACAGCTCACGGGGGCCGCGGGCGACCGGGCAGTCGAGGATGCCGAGACAGCCCTGTTGCTCAACGAGGGGGGCGTCGCGGACGCGGTTACCGTTGGCCATGTGCTTACGACGGCGGAGGCACCATGACTGACGGCGATCTCGATGCCAGCGGAGACAGCATGACTGACGGCGGCCTTGATGCAACCGACCCGCGGACGCTGCCGGGCTTCTTCGACGCGCTCGCCGATGGCGAACTCCTGGGCGGGGTCTGTGCGGACTGTGGACAGGTCCTGTTGCCGCCGCGACCGGCCTGCTACGCCTGTGGCAGTCGCGACGTCGACGTCGAACCGCAGTCACCCGAGGGCCAGATCTTCTCGTACACGGCAGTCCACACGCCGCCGCCGGCGTTCGAAGCGGACGCGCCCTACACGGTCGCCGTGGTGGAACTCGCGGACGGTGGCCGCTTGCTTGGCCGCGTTGCCGCCGACTACGCCGACGTCACCATCGGTGACCCGGTCGAACTCACGGTGCGGGAGCCGACGGCCACAGAGCGTGAGGTCGCGCTCGACTACGAGAGCGACTGGCCGGTCCACGTCTTCGAACCGCGGTGAGGGGCAGGCCGGCTCCACAGCGATTATCGGTGAGTGATCGGGAGCCCAGTCTGGTGCGAGCGAAACTGGAGAGGGGCCGTGAGGTGAAGAGACGCGGGTAATACGCTGAAAATGGATATTGGGCGCTGCCGGGTGTGTCTATTCGTGCCGGCGGTTCTCAGTCGCAACTGTGGCGAAATTACAGGAAAAGCTCAACAGCGAGCGCAATCGCCGCCAGAAATAGCCAGAACCCGAGAACAAGTGTGGCAAACCACTTTCGACCATTCCCCGACAAACTCGGCGTTTCTGAGGGATAATACGGAGCTAATGGATTATTTGGCTGTGGTTTTTTGTCGGGCATAATGGACAATGAAGCTTCAAGTAATATTACAGTTCTGGATTCAGTCAATCCGTACGCTTACCGAGCGGTTGTTTTACTCTCGCTCATGAATAAAGTCTACTCCGGGTATCATCTGTCGGCGTAAGTTTGGGCCGTATGGTTCACCGCTGTGTCGAGTCGATAGACGCCTCAGTCGACTCTCCGCCTCAACTGGAAGTTGTGGATGGCCTGCCCCAGCAACTGTAATAAGAGTGGGTCCACACCCCCACCCCACTGGTTCCGCTGTTAGGGAATAAATAGACGGCACCACCCCCATGGGAGGGGGTGCTTTGCTATTTTGTGATAACGTCATACGGCTTTGGTTTCTTGCCGAAGCACTTGAAGTTATTCACTAGCTCTAGAGATATTCAGGCCGCGATCTGGATAGGTCACCACCAACTTTCGGTCCTAACAGCGGAACCAGTGGGGTGGGTGTGTCGCTCCACAGCTATGATCCCGCGAAATCCCGCTGTCTAACCACTCGCAGTTACTCGATCCCGTTCCTCGACCAGGGAACTTCTCGGCTACCGCCCTAACAGCGGAAGCGGTGGGGTGGGGGAGTAGGAGGGTCGCTATCCCATTTCTCATCTAACAGCGGAAGTAGTGGGGTGGGGGAGTAGGAGGATTGCTATCCCATTTCCCATCTAACAGCGGAAGCGGTGGGGTGGGGGAGTGGTCAGTCAGGTGTTCCCCTCTCATCTAACAGCGGAAGTGGCGGGGTCAATCATTTATATACCCAACCGAACAGCGGAAGCAGCGGAACCAAAGGTTAAGACACTCCGTGTTGCAACTACACACAAATGAGCGATATTACGTTTTCGCCCACCTCCACAATATTCGAACAACGCGAGGCACTACTCGAAGAGTGGACTCCTGAGGAGCTCGTCGGACGTGACGAGGAGCTCCAGAAGTATCACGCTGCTCTCCAGCCCGTCATCAACAACGAAACCCCGTCGAACATCTTCCTGTACGGGAAAAGTGGTGTCGGGAAGACTGCTGCCACTCGATACCTTCTCTCCGCCCTGGAACGCGATGCAGCAGATGTCGACGGACTGGACCTCAGTACGGTCGAAGTCAACTGCGATGGACTCAATTCGAGCTATCAGGCCGCGGTCGCAATCGTCAACACACTTCGTGATCCAGCGAATCAAATCTCCAACACCGGATATCCACAGGCTTCAGTGTATCAATTCCTCTTCGACGCACTCGATGATCTGGGCGGAACGGTACTCATCGTTCTCGACGAAGTCGATCACATCGAAGACGATTCGCTGCTGTACAAACTTCCTCGCGCCAGATCGAACGGTGACATCTCCGAAGCGAAACTGGGCGTCATCGGTATCTCGAACGATCTCGATTTCCGCAACCAGCTGTCCTCGAAAGTCCGGTCGAGTCTCTGTGAAAAGGAAGTGTCTTTCTCGGCGTACAACGCCAACGAGCTTCAGCTCGTTCTGAAACAGCGTGAGGCTGTCGCGTTTCGGGACGATGTCCTCGATGACGGCGTCATCGAAATGTGTGCTGCGTACGGCGCGAAAGACTCCGGGGACGCACGCCAGGCTCTGGACCTCCTCCTTGAGGCCGGAGACCTCGCTCGGGAGTACGACGATGAACTCGTAACGGAACATCACGTACGCGAAGCCCGGCAGCGGCTACAGACCGATCAGGTCGTTGAAGGTATCCGTAACTACTCCGATCACGGCCAACTCGTTCTCTATGCGCTCACCGGGCTCGCCGAAGACGATGACACGCCAGCCCGGACACGAGACATCCTGGGTGCGTATCAGGAGTTAGCCCGTGATGAGGGTCTGGACCCGGTTTCAGAGCGCTCGGTCCGTGACTATCTCGGTGAGCTCACACAACTCGGAATTGTGTCCTCAGCGGAGTACAACCGGGGGAAAGGCGGTGGAAAGTACAAGGAATTCGAGCTAGAGCAATCCATCAGCTCGATCAAAACAGGGCTGTCAGAACTCCTGAAAAAAAGCCCGTAACCCCACCGCTTCCGCTGTTAGCCACCCCACTGGTTCCGCTGTTAGACGGAGAGCAGACATAGACAATCTCTCCGACGGAATTCCGGACCGCGAGCGACAAGCCATTGCGATCCAATGAATGCGGGGCCTGTTCGATACCGATGACGTGCTCTGACTGTCGTCAACGATGAGCGGAGCGTCCCGAAGTCAAGGCTGAACGGCATCGTCCCGACGTGTTTTATCGAACCGCTGCTTACGATGCGTATGCGCGAACTCGTTTTCGCTCTCGACTACGAGCCGGGCTGCAACAGGGTTGCAGACGCTCTCGCCGAACACCCCAACGCCCGTGTCCGCTCGCTCTCGCTGCACGCCACTGCTGACCGTCTCTGGCGCGTCGACCACGCTACCGGAACTCCCGAGGCGCTCGACGCCATCGAAGACGCCTTTCTCACCAGCGACTACTACGCCGACTGTCTCGCCACCGAGGACTGCGGAGCCACCCAGACCACTCGCGTCCTCGACCGCGCCGACGACACGCTTGTCCTCTACTCCGACTGGGAACGCACCCCCGCCTGTGCTTCGGTTCCCCACATCGCCCGCGATCACCTCGGAGAGGGCGTACTGTTCGAGACGCGCCACGAGGGGCATCACTATACGTGGCGACTCATTCACTCCGGCGAGGGTAACGTGGCCGCGTTCTTCGACGACCTCGCGGCGGCCGTCGGGGAAAGTGCCCAGATGGAGATACTCCGCACTGCGGACACGACGGCGTCGATGCGAGAATCCGACGGGACACAGGGTGCCCTATCGCCGGAGCAAGAGGCCGCACTCCGGGCCGCTGTCGAGCACGGTTACTACGAGTCACCCCGAGAGGTCGACGTCGGCGAGTTAGCCGAGCACCTCGACGTCCCCCGGTCGACGCTCACCTACCGACTGCGTCGGGCTGAGGAACAGCTGGCGAAGCAGTACGTCGCGGGCAGCCGAGTGGGCGAGGAGTCCTCGGTATCACGTTGACCCATCGGGTTGGAATATTCCAACAAAGCCTTATCGAACTCACGCGCCTATCATGAAGTGATGACAGAGAATCCGGATTCGACGGGGCAGGCAAGTGGGGGCGGTCAGCAACAGGAGTTGACTGTCCGCCTCACAGTCCCCGAAATGGATTGCCCCTCCTGTGCCCAGAAAGTCGACAAAAGTCTCCAGCGTGTCGACGGCGTTGTCGACACCACGCTCCAGCCGACCACCGGTACAGCCAGTGTCACGTACGATTCCGAACGCACGGGCGAGGCAGACGTGGTCAAGGCGATCGAGGCTGCTGGCTACGAGGTCGTCGGCGGCCCGGCCTCCGACGGCGATGAGCAAGCGGAGATGGGTGGCGGCGCCGATATCGCGCCGCCCTCGGAGGTCTGGACGAGTCCCCGCGCCATGAAGACGTGGATCGGCGCGGCGCTGGTCACGTTCGGTCTCCTCTTCGAGTTTCTCCTGACAGCACAGAATATCGCGGTGGCAAGTGTTCTCGGCTATCCACTGGCCGTTGCCGACGTGCTGTTCCTGGGGGCCGTCGCCGCCAGCGGCGCCCCTGTCGTCCGCAGCGGCTACTACTCGGCGAAGAATCTGAGCCTCGACATCGACCTGCTGATGGGGACGGCTATCATCGCCGCGACCGGTATCGGCTACTTCGTCGAGGCCGCGACGCTGGCTGTCCTGTTCAGCATCGCCGAGCTGCTCGAAGACTACGCGATGGACAGGGCACGGGACTCCCTGCGCGAGCTGATGGAGCTATCACCGGACGAGGCTACCGTCATGCGTGACGGCGAGGAAGTGACGGTGCCCGCCGACGAGGTGGAAGTCGGTGAGACCGTGGTCGTCCGCCCTGGCGACAAAATCCCGCTCGACGGGACGGTCGTCGAGGGCGAGAGCGCGGTCGACCAGTCACCGATTACCGGCGAAAGTGTCCCCGTCGACAAGGCCGCTGGCGACGAAGTGTACGCCGGTGCCATCAACGAGGGTGGCTATCTCGAAGTGGAAGTCACGTCGACGGCGGGCGATTCGACGCTCTCGCGCATCATCGAGATGGTGCAGGGCGCACAGGCGAAAAAGACCGACACCGAGCAGTTCGTCGACCGGTTCTCGGGCTACTACACGCCGGTTGTCGTCGTGCTGGCGATTCTGACCGCCGCCATTCCGCCACTGGTCATCGCTGACCCAGTGTCAGTGAACGTGGCCGGGTACGGCGTCACGTTCGCCGGTGACTGGCAGACGTGGTTCATCCGCGGGCTCACGCTGCTGGTGATTGCGTGCCCCTGTGCCTTCGTCATCTCGACGCCCGTCTCGGTGGTCTCGGGCATCACCAGCGCCGCGAAGAACGGCGTCCTCATCAAGGGCGGTAACTACCTCGAAGCGATGGGCGGGGTCGACGCCGTCGCCGTCGACAAGACGGGCACGCTCACGAAGGGCGAACTCGCCGTCACCGACGTCGTCCCTGCCGGCGACACGGATGCGGCGACGCTCCTCAGTCACGCCGCCGGACTGGAGCGGCGCAGCGAGCATCCGATCGCCACGGCGATCCTCGCCCGTGCAAACGAGGAGGGTGTGGACGACCGCCCCGACCTGACGGGCTTCGAGAGCCTCACCGGGAAGGGTATCCGCGGGGAGATCGACGGCGAGACGTACTACGCGGGCAAGCCCGCGCTCTTCGAGGAACTGGGCTTCGATCTCTCGCGGGCCCGCCGCGACCCAGACGGTGTCCCCGGGAGCGGAGCGACCGGAGCCTCGTCAGCGCATCGGTCTGACGGTGGCATCGTGCCGGAAGAAACGGCTGCGTCCGACGACGGGGCGTTCGCCGAGGATGCACTCGCCGCACTGGAGCGGGAGGGCAAGACGGTCGTTATCGTCGGAACGGAGTCGAAGCTGCTGGGTGCCATCGCCATCGCCGACGAGGTACGCCCCGCCTCGAAGCAGGCTGTCCAGCGCTTACAGGAGCTGGGTGTCGAGCACGTCGTGATGCTGACCGGCGACAACGAGGGTACCGCCCGTGCTATCGCCGACGCGGTCGGCGTCGACGAGTACCGCGCCGAACTCCTGCCGGACGAGAAGGTCGATGCAGTCGAGGGGTTGCAGGCGGAGTACGGCGAGGTGGCGATGGTCGGCGACGGGATCAACGACGCGCCCGCGCTCGCCACCGCGGAAGTCGGTATCGCGATGGGCGCTGCTGGCACCGACACCGCGCTGGAAACGGCGGACATCGCACTAATGGGCGACGATATCGGGAAGCTCCCCTACCTGTACGAGCTGTCACACACCGCCAACGGCGTGATCCGGCAGAACATCTGGGTGAGCCTCGGCGCGAAGTTCCTGCTCGCACTGGGTGTCCCACTAGGGCTGGTTAGTGTCGCGCTCGCGGTCGTGGTCGGCGACATGGGGATGAGCCTCGGCGTCACCGGAAACGCGATGCGGCTGTCGCGAATCGAGCCGGACCGGTAATCTGACCGTCTGCCAGCCCATCACTGCGTTACAGGCTATTCTGCGGGCTTCTCGGAGCTTCCCGATATCTCGTACGTTCGCAGGTAGTTTCTTCACGGCTTCCGGACGCGATTTTTCGGGACTGACGTGGCTTCGGTGGCCCAACGGATTAGAGGACGACGACAGCGATGCCGGCGACGGCGACGATTCCAAGAGCGACCGTCACTCGCCGGCCCAGTTCGACCGTCCCCAGTAGCCACGCGAGTCCGGCTTTCGTGAGCGTATTCGCGATAGCGCCGATGACGATGCCGGTAGTCGCTACTTCGGGCGAGATCTCACCGTCCGCTTCGAGCGCGCTCAGCGTAAGCGTGATGGCGTCGACGTCAGCGAGCCCCGAGAGGAACGCAGTCGCATAGATACCCGAGTCGCCGAACCAGGTATTCGCGGACTGGGACACGAGGAGCACGATTGCGAAAACAGCGCCGAAAAACAGTGCCGGTCGGAGACGAAACGGGTTCTTGAGATCGGTCTCGACCGCGGACTCTGTCGTCGATTGCCAGTAGACGATGCCGGCGATACCCACGCCGACACCAGTCATTACTCCGAGCGGAACGACGACGCGAGGGAGTAAGGCCGGGTTGACGACGGCGACCTCGACGAGTGCGCGCGGGAACATGACGATCGACGCGACGACAATCGAGAACGAGCCGATCTTGTAGAGCTCTGGAGTTTCACTGATCCGCTCGGCCATCGAGACCGTCGTCGCGGTCGAAGAGACGAACCCGCCGAGGATTCCCGTGAGGGCGATCCCCCGCTTGGCTCCGAGAAACCGGCTCAAGATGTAGGCAGCGAAGCTCAGGCCGGTGACAAAGCCGACCATCAGCCAGATGAACCGCGGATTGAGGCCGTATAGGACATCGAGTTCACGATCAGGCAGGATCGGCAGCACGACCACCACGACGAGGATGAATTTGAGCGAGGCACGGCGTTCCCGCTCGTCGATCTGGTCGACGAAACTGTGGATCATGGGTTTCGCCGACATGAGGACAGTGACACTCCCGCCGAGAATGATCGCGAACAGCATCCCGCGTTCGGAGGACACTGCCAACGCACCCAGAAGGACAGTGAGCAAGGCAGCGGTCACCGTCGTGAGTCCGATATCCCCTTCAGTCAGCACTTTCCCGGCATACGCGACGGTCAGGGGGACTGCAATAGCGAGGACAGTGACGGGCAAGAGGGCCGGAAAGAACGCCTGGGCGGTTGCACCGACGAGGGCAAACAGCGGAAACGTCCGGCTGCCAGCGAACGTGCCCCCAGATTTCGCCTGTTCCCGTTCCAGTCCGATGAGAGCACCAATACCGAATGCAACGAGGAGACGAAGGAGGAGCGAATCGATGATCGCGACCATTCTCTAGGGGTTCATGCCTCCAAGTTGTCAAACTTCGGGTGTGAGAGCCGGTATCGGTCGTCTGCTGTGGCGACTTCGGAGCCGTGCTCGGTTTTTCCCTGATGACCGGAGAACTGCGCGAGCCATTCCGGATGAGCCGACTACACCTGTGCCGTCACCTGCATTCCGACTCTCGGTCGGATTGCTGTTTGTTCTTCTGGAGACCCGGTGAGGCAGGAGCTACGACTCGATGTCGACGAGGTAGACGAGGAGAAAGCCGGCGGCGACGGCAAGTACTGGGATCTCGTACGGACGCTGGTGAAAGGTCAGAATCGCTGCTGCCACGATGAGCGCTCCGGCGATCACCGCGTAACCGAGATTCCGCTCCCCTATTCCATGTCCATCAGCCGGTTCCGTACGGACGACCAGTTCACCACGTTCGAGCCGATACAACGTTCGGTCGACTCGTGACGGGACCCGTGCCAGCGCGGGAAGCGACCGGCGCACGTCCGCCCACGTTTCCTCGATGATTGCGTCCAATTCACTCTCGATGAGGTTCTGTTCGACGAGAAACGAGCGAACAGCGGCGAGGAAGTCGAACTCCGGATCGAGCTGTCGACAGACGCCCTCACCGACGGTCCCGACACGGATGAGTAGCATCACGTCCGGCGGAATCCGAAACGGGAACGCACGGAGGTTCGTCGTCAGCTCCGTGATGATCTGCCGCCAGGTGATCTCCGACTGGCCTTCGAGGTTCTCGATGACAAGTTCGAGCACCCGGCCGACCTCGGCGCGGTTGACGTGTGGTTCGAGGACATCGAGCGCGATGAGCGCGTCCACCAGGTCGTCCACGTCACGACGGACGAGTGCCCGATAGAGGGCGATGATATCGTCCTGAACCGTCGGTGGCAGGCGTTCGCTCATGCCGAAATCGAAGAGTAACAGATGGCCGTCGTCTGTGACGCCGAGGTTGCCCGGATGGGGGTCAGCGTGGAACACGCCGTCGACGAGACCCATCTCCAGGTACACATTGATGATCCGTGTCGCCATCTCGTGTGGCGTCACGTCGACATCGTCGAAAGCGTCGTCGTCGGTTATTTTCCGACCGGTCAGATACTCCATAGCTAACACGCGCTCAGAGCACAGGTCTTCGTAGATGGCAGGGATGACGACTCGCTCATCGTCGTCGAAGTTCTCCCTGATATCGGCCATGATCGTCGCTTCACGCTTGAAATCCAACTCGTTCAGGATGATGTCCTCAAAATCGTCAGCCGCGTTTTGGATCGAATACTGCTGGCGTTCGGTAGCGAAGGGGCGAATCAGCGGAAGCAGCCCCCGGACCACCCGGAGGTCACGCGTTATCACGGGTTTCAATTCGGGACGTCGAACTTTCAGTGCGATTCGCTCACCCCGATAGTCTGCCGTATAGACGTACGCGAGCGACCCGCCGGCGACCGGTTCGAGCGTCGACTGATCGAGTTCGTCGCCCAGTTCTTCCGCGACGACGTGTTTTGGATCGCCCCCTGCACCCTCTGGCACTTCGTCCTGAAGGGTTCCGAAAACGTCGGCATACACCGGTGGAACGATATCTGGGCGCGTCGAGAGTACCTGCCCGACTTTGATGAAGGCCGGTCCGAGTTCGAGCATCGTATCCCGGATCTGCTCGGCCCGTTGTCGATGCTTCTCGTCTGGAACCTGTCTTCGTGAGCCAAAAAGGACGAACCGCCGACGGTCACGGAGAAATGACAGCGCGAAGGGTAAAAACCGGACGATAACGACCAGGTACCGGCGAAACAATCCGTTCATCTATCGAAGCGAAAACGGCTGAGTCGCGTCAATTGGCAGTGCATACTCTGGCTTCGATCAAGCGGCATATATAACTGAAGGAAACATTATACTGGCTCGTGTAAATATACACTTTCTGACAACCTCTCAATACTAGTGATCCGCGCATTTCAGCTCACAGAGCCCGATTCGAGCGACAAACTGTGCCTGGGATGCACGGGTCAGTGAAACGGTGGACTGACGACGGTACATATATGCAATAGGGACAAGAGGTTGCTAAGAACATCAGCAAAACAACTGAGGGCAGGTAATGTCGAACCACTACATCACGTCAGCAGACCATCTCCCCGAAGAAGCACAGACAGAGACCACACTACAGATCACGGATGCCCAAACGAAACGCATTTTCGAGGCACGCGTTCGGATTGCCAAAGACCCCGATGCGCTCACTGACCCGGAACCGCTAACAATCGTCGCCGGGCCACACGAGAGCGTCAGCGAGACCAGATACGTCGAACTGCTCGACGAGACTGAGGCGACTGGTATCGATCAGGAGCTGGTGACGCATCTGGCGGCCGAACAGGAGACGGCGTCGAACATCCTCAATACACGATCCGACGATCTGAAGGTCCTCTTACAGTATCTCGTCGAGACAGGCGAGTACGAGTCAACGGCCGATGCGCTTCGCGAGATCGCGTTCGACCAGCTCGCCACAGAACGACCGGCCCTGCTTGACGCCTACGCTGAGGTCCGCCGTGAACTCGACGACGACCCACTGAGGCGCGTGCTGGAACAACAGGAGTGATCTATGTCGGTTAGTTCGCTCCGCGAGTACCTCGATTTGCTCGACACGACCGGTTGGCTCCGGTCCTTTGACCAACCGGTGTCGTGGGACCTCGAAGCGAGCGCGGCGACGATGCTCGCCAATATCCGCGACGGCCCGATTCCGGTGTTCGAGTCCATCGCAGGGCTAGAGACGGAGTCGAAACTGGTTGGCGATCCGTACCGCGGCCCCCAGACGCGTCCCTGGGATCACTTCGCCCGCGCGCTGGGACTCTCAGGCGGCCTTTCGGGCCGTACGTACTACGACCGAGTGATTGATCGCCTCAACGCGCCACAAGCGCCCCGAACTGTCGCGAGCCAGGAGGCCCCCTGCAAAGAAACAGTGCGGACGGGGAACGAGGTCGACCTCCTGTCGTTTCCGTGGCCATATATCCATGAGGGCGACGGGGGACGGTACTCGAATCTCCACACCATCGTCGCACCGGACCCCGACACGGAGTGGGGGACCTGGTCGAGCCATCGCATGATGATCCACGACTCCTCCCAGGCCAGTCTGCTGTTACTGGCCGGCGAGCAGGTACCCAACCGCTACTACTACGACTACGAACCCCGGGGCGAACCGATGCCCGTCGCGGTCGTCATCGGTGCCGAACCCACCGTCGAGTGTACTGCGGATATGTGGATTCCGACAGGCCGGAGCGAAGCGGCATTCGCGGGCGGCCTGAAAAGCGAGCCTGTGGACCTCGTCCAGTGCGAAACCAATGACCTGTACGTCCCGGCGACGGCCGAGTTAGTTCTCGAAGGCCACGTTCGACCCGACGACCGCCTCGACGAGGGGCCGTTCGGCGACTACTTCGGCTACATGAACGGCCCGCGACGCTCCATGCCGGTGTTCGAGGTCGATGCGATCACCCACCGCCACGAACCGCGAATACCGTTTTGTGTCGAGGGGAGCGGTGTCGGATACGGGCAAAACTCGACCAGTACGCTCCGGCTCGTCGCGGCCGGCCCCGACGCGACTGTCGGTCTTCGGGCCGCCGGATTCGACGTTGCGATGGCGGTCCCGTGGCGATTCACCTCTCGCACCGTCTGGGTCATCGCGACGGATCGACCGTATCCGGGCTATCTCCACGAACTGGCGAACTTCATTTTCACGACGTGGGGGATGCTCCACATCGATTTCTTCGTGTTTGTCGACGCTGCTGTCGACCCGCTCGACCCACGGGCAGTCTTGACAGCTATCGCGCTTGAGGCCGATCCGGACGCCGACTTCCATCAGTTCGGCGTCGAGCGAATGCCGAAAGTTCCGCTCAACATCTACCAGACGCCCGACGAGAAGGGCAACGCGGACGTGGGGACGTCGAAGGCGAAGACGGCCAAAGCCTACATTGACGCAACGACCGACGGTGACGCGGCGGAGATGGCAGCGACCACAGAAACCCGGAAGCGAGCCCAGGAGCGGCTGGTCGAAGCGGGCCTAAACGCTGCGCGGTTCGACCGGCTTGACGAGCGGGAGGGGCAGTCACAGTGATACCGTTCACGCAGTACGTCCGCGGACTGGCCGGCGACGACGACCTCGTCCGACTCGACGGCCCGTTCGAAGTCCCGGTGGACGTGCTTGCGGCGGAGGCGCTCCGGGCGAGTGGGCCGGCGCTTCGATTCCAGCGAGCCGCCGGCAGTGATCTAGTTAGCGGTGTGTTCAGCGGCCCGGACCAGACACACCAGCGCGAGGCCAGGCCGTGGTCGCGGCTGTCGCTCGGCCTCGGACTCGACCCGGAAGCCATGCTCGTTGATCTACTGGAGACGATCAGCACTCTCGGCCCGGCCGGCGGGAACCTGAACCCGACATACACGGGTCAGGCGGCCTCGGGAACAGATATCGACGCACAGGACTTGCGGTTCCCGCAGGGCGAAACCGATACGTGGCCCGCAGTGACGCTTGGCGTCGCATCGGTCTCGACCGCTGACGGCACACACTGGGCACCGGTTCACGGCTCGGTCGTGGGCGGCGACACGCTCAGAGTGCGTGTCCCAGACACGCTGTCGTCGCTTGTCGGCGAAGGGACGACGATGACGATAGCGCTCGGCGTGCCGCCGGCGGCGATCACGACGGCGTACCTGCTCGCTGTCACCGAGCAAACTGCCACGCCGATCCAGTCCTGTGGGGTGACCGGAACCGTCCCGCTCGTCCCGACCAATGGCGGCCTCGTCCCGAGCGCGACGGAGGTCGTCATGGAGACGACGGTCGTGGACTGCAAGCCGGACTTCCGGTCCGACCGTCGAGAGGGCTGGGAATACGTCATCGAGAGCGGCCCGCTCTCGCTGTCGGTCGAGCGCGTCCGCACTACTGAAAACCCGGTCATCCCCGTCTCCCCCGTCGGTCGCCCACTCGCGGATGACACCCGTCTCACGGGGCTCGTGACCGCCGCAGCGCTCTATCACCGACTCAACAACTACTGGGGCATCTCGCCAGTCGAATGGATTATGCTGCCGGCAGAGGCTGAACTCGGTATCTGTTTCGTCGCTAGTGACGTGCTCTACGGCGGCTTCGAGTGGCAACTCGCGAACATCCTCTTTTCGTTCTCGTCGCTTTTCGACACAGTCGTTATCGTCGATGAAGACGTTCCGCCACAGGACTTCGGCCGCGTTCTGGCCGATATCTGGCTGAAATCCCACCCCGCCCGCGACTGGACGTTCAGCGAACCGGATGCACCGGCAGCGACACGCCCTCACTATCGACGAGACAACGAAACCGGCTCGCGCCTGTACGTGAACGCGGCGTGGGACCCGCGCTGGAAGGAAACCTACATCGCGCCGCGAGTCACGTTCGAGAACTCCTTCCCGAACGACGTCCGCGACGTGGCTCGTGTCCTGTGGGACGAACCCGACACCGCTCCCGGAGAGACGACTGAAAACGAATCGCCCCACTGAATATGTCTCTCGCGTGTATATATCTTCGAATATGTTGTAATCAGTTCTGTTTACGCCATACTGAAATCGAATAATACCTAGGTAGGAATGAAAAATAAAATAGATTCAATACGTTTTTCGCAAAAAGTAACCGGTACAGTTATACCAGAATCCGGTATTCCGAGCGGTGTATGGTCACCAGCCACAACCTCCCGGACTACGACACAGCGCGAAACGAGTTCTCCTGGGACGATATATACGCGGCAGCGGACTGGGACGCACCAAACGAGCTGAACATCGGGCACGAAGTCGCCGACCGTCACGCGACCGACCGGGGCCAGGTCGCACTCTACCAGGTCGGGACCGACGGAGAGCTGTCGAAAATGACGTTCTGGGAGCTTGCTGACCGTTCGAGCCAGTTCGCCAACGTTCTCGACGACCTCGGGGTCGCCCAGGGTGACCGGGTCTTTTCATACATGCCCCGGATTCCGGAGCACTACGTGGCGCTGGTCGGCACGCTCAAACACGGTGCCGTCTGGGGAAGTGTCAACGAGCGGTTCGGCCCCGACGGCATCTCGTACCGTCTGGACGACTGCGACGCGAAGGTCGTCGTCACCACGACCGACAATCGCGACACGGTCGAAGACGCGCTGGACGAGGCCCCGTCGGTCGAACACGTACTCACCGTTGACCGCGGGGGCGGCGCACCCGCTGACGACGTGGTGTTCAATACCGCGCTTGATGGCGCGAGCACGGCGTACGAGGTCGCTGAGACCAGCGGGGAAGACGACGCGCTGCTGTACTACACTTCGGGAACGACCGGGCTGGCCAAGGGTGTCCTCCACAAACAGCGCTGGATCGCCGGCGTCGCGGCAACACAGAAGTACGCCGTGGACCTTCAAGACGGCGACCTGTACTGGTCGACCGGTGACCTCGGCTGGCTGACGGGTGCAATCAACACCCTCGGTGCCTGGTTCTGGGGTGCGTCGCTGTTCACGTACGAAGGCGAGTTCGACACCGACGAGTGGGCCGCCCTGCTCGACGAATACCCGATTAGCGTCCTGTTCTCGGTTCCGACGGCGTACCGGATGCTCCGGGAGAACGAGGAGGTCCTTGCGGATGTCGACCTCGATTTGCGGCATGCGCTTTCCATCGGCGAACCGCTCAGCGCCGGCGTCGTCGAGTGGGGAGAAGACGAACTCGGCGTCACGATTCTGGATACGTACGGCCAGACTGAGACCGGGAACATGATCATCAACAACTATCCAACGATGGACCTCCGGCCCGGGTCGATGGGGAAACCACTCCCCGGAATCGAGGCCGACATCGTCGACCCACAGAGCGGCGAGGTTCTGGAACCCGGTGAGACGGGCGAAATCGCACAGCGCGGCGACTACCCGTGTTTCTTCGCCGAGTTCTGGAACAAGCCCGAGAAGACCCAGCGGGCATTTATCGACGGTCCAGACGGGAAATGGTATCTCTCGGGTGATCTGGCACACAAAGACGAGGACGGCTACTTCTGGTTCGAGGGGCGTGCGGACGACGTGATCCTCTCTGCTGGCTACCGCATCGGGCCGTTCGAGGTCGAGAGTTCGCTGGGTGAACACGACGCGGTCGCCGAGGCGGCAGTCGTCCCCAAACCACACGAGGCGCGAGGGAACATCGTCAAGGCCTATGTCGTGCCGAGCGAGGACGCTGAGCCATCCGCCTCGCTCAAAGAAGACATCCAGAGCTACGTGAAAGAAGAGCTCTCAGCACACGAGTACCCGCGCGAAATCGAGTTCCGGGAGGGCCTACCCAAAACAGTGACCGGGAAAATTCGCCGAACCGAACTCCACGACGACGCCGAAGCAGAAGCCGAAGTCGAATCCTGACACAGGGTATCAAGCAGTACGAGTGCCAACGCAGACACAACCACAATGAATTTCGAAGAAACAGAGGAACGCTCGATGATTCGGTCGACCGCGGCGGACGTGGCGGCCGAGTACGGACCGGAGTACTGGCGCGAGAAAGAGGAAGCAGGCGAGTTCGGAGAGGAATTCTGGGACGAACTGGCCGCGGCCGGCTTCCACGGCCTGCTGGTCCCGCCGGAGTACGAAGGGGCTGGTATGGGCATCCAGGAGATGGGGCTGGTCATGGAGACGCTCTGTGCCGAGGGCTGTGGCATGGCAGGCACCTGGTATCTGGTGCTCACCGCCGGCATGGCCGCTGCCGGTATCAGCGAGAGCGGAACAGAAGCGCAGAAGCAGACCTATCTGCCGGACATCGCCAACGGCAAGCGAAACTTCTCTATCGGCATCACGGAGCCCGAGGCCGGGACAAACACGCTGAACGTCGCCACCCGCGCGGAGAAAGACGGCGACGAGTACGTTCTGAACGGGAACAAGGCCTGGATTACCTTCGCCGACCGGGCTGACAACATGATTCTCGTCACGCGCACGACCCCACGCGACGAGGTCGAGCGCGGGACCGACGGTATAAGCCTGTTTATCGTCGATATGGACGACCCCGGCATCGACGTGTCCCCGATTCCCAAACACGGCATCAACTACTCGAAGTCCTGTGAAGTCTTCATCGAGGACGTTCGGGTCCCCGAGGAGAACCTCCTGGGGGAGGAAGACGACGGCTGGTGGACTCTGGTCGATATGCTGAACCCGGAACGCATCGGCTTTGCGGCCGCCGGGACCGGTATCGGCAAACTGGCCGCCGACACTGCTATCGAGTACGCTAGCGACCGGGAGGTGTTTGGCGCGCCTGTCGGGAGCCATCAGGCGGTGTCGTTCCCGATCACCAAGGCGTACGCCCGCATGGAAACGGCGGCGCTCATGCGTGAGAAGGCCTCTTGGCTCTACGACCAGGGCGAGGAGTGCGGGTACGAGACGAACGTCGCGAAGGCGACGGCCGTCAGTGCTGGCATCGAAGCGGTCAAGCAATCCATGCAGGCGTTCGGCGGCTGGGGCTACGCGAAGGAGTACGACGTCGAACGCTGGTGGCGCGAAATCAACCTGACACGGCTGGCCCCGGTTTCCCAGCAGATGGCGTACAACCACATCGGGCAGCACCTCGGCTTCCCCAGATCCTACTAATGTTCGAGAAAGTCCTTGTCGCAAACCGCGGCGAAATCGCGGTCCGTGTGATGGCTGCGTGTGAAGAGCTGGGTATCGAAACGGTCGCCGTCTACAGCGATGCCGACCGCAACGCCGGCCACGTTGAGTACGCCGACGACGCATACAACGTCGGCCCGGCACCCGCAAGCGAGTCGTACCTCGACCAGACCGCGATACTCGATGTTGCCGAGCGGGCCGGGGCCGACGCGATCCATCCCGGGTACGGCTTCCTCGCGGAAAACGCCGCGTTCGCTACCCGCGTCGAAGCCGCCGACGGAATCACCTGGGTCGGGCCGCCAAGCGACGCGATGGAGACGCTGGGTGAAAAGACGAAAGCCCGGACGGTGATGCAGGACGCCGGCGTCCCGGTCGTCCCCGGCACGACGGACCTCGTCAGCGAGCCGGACGAAGTGCGCGAACTGGGTGCCGAGTACGGCTACCCCATCGCGATAAAAGCCGAAGGTGGCGGCGGCGGTCGTGGCATGAAGATCGTCCGGAGCGAGGCCGAGGTCGCGGAGGCGCTCAAGAGCGCGAAGCGCGAGGGGGAAGCCTACTTCGGCAACGATTCCGTGTACGTCGAAAAGTACCTCGAAGCACCGAAACACGTCGAAGTGCAGGTGCTTGCAGACGAACACGGCAACGTCCGTCATCTGGGCGAGCGCGACTGCTCGCTCCAGCGTCGCCACCAGAAGGTCATCGAGGAAGCCCCGAGTCCCGCTCTCGATGCCGAACTGCGGACGCAGATCGGCGAGGCCGCCAGACGCGGTGTCAGCGAAGCCGGGTACACGAACGCCGGCACGGTGGAGTTCCTCGTCGAGGACGGGGAGTTCTACTTCATGGAGGTGAACACCCGCATTCAGGTCGAACACACCGTCACCGAGGCTGTGACGGGCATCGACATCGTTCGCTGGCAGCTCCGGGTCGCCGCGGGCGAGCAACTGGACTTTACACAGGAAGACGTGTCGATAGACGGACACGCCGTCGAGTACCGAATCAACGCGGAGAACCCGGCCGAGGACTTCGCGCCGACGCCGGGACCGCTGACGACGTACGCGCCGCCAAGCAGTATCGGTGTGCGGCTCGACCACGCAGTCTCGCAGGGCGACGAGATCGGGGGCGACTACGACTCGATGATCGCGAAGCTCATCGTCGCTGGCGAGGACCGGGACCACTGTCTGGACCGGTCGAGGCGTGCCCTCGACCATTTCACCGTGGAGGGTGTCCACACGACCATCCCGTTCCATCGATTGATGCTGGACGACGACACGTTCCGCGCCGGGACGCACACGACGAAATACCTCGATCAGGAACTCGCCGATGATGCCCTCGACGCGGCTGTTGCACGATGGGGGACTGACGAGGTCGGTGGCGACGCCTCGGCGGCGTCAACGGATCAAATCGCTGTCGAAGTCGATGGGAAGCGCTTCGATGTCGTCGTTACGGACGGACTGCCCCGCATCTCCCGTGATGGCAACGCCAGTGGCGGCTCCGGCAGTGGCACTTCGGGCGGCAACTCATCCGGTGGCGGCCCGGTGGCCACGTCGGGTGCGATTACGGCTGAGATGCAGGGCACTATCCTCTCGACCGAAGTCGCGCCCGGTGACGATATCGCAGCGGGCGATGTCGTCTGCGTGCTGGAGGCGATGAAAATGGAAAACGACGTGGTGGCATCCACGGGCGGCACTGTCGCGTCCGTCCCGGTCGCGGAGGGCGACTCCGTAGACATGGGTGACACCTTGGTTGTACTGGAGGAGTAAGTATGCAAGTCAGAATTTCAGACGACGCGACCGAATCGGAAGCACAGGCCATTGCCGAGGCGCTGGCGACACACTTTGAGGACGACATTACCCTCGTCATTGACAGCGGCGAAACGGTCGCCAGTGCCACGTACGACAGCACTCGACGGGACGAATCCACGGAACCGGTCGACGACGACCTCGGTCCGACCGAACGCGAAGAGGCCCTGCGCGAGGAGATTGCAGAGATCCTTGAAGGCGGGCCGGAAAAGTACAAGGAGCAGTTACCTGAGGAGGGCAAGCTGTTCGTCCGGGACCGTATCGACCTGTGGTTCGGTGACGATTTCCTGTTCGAGGACGGGAAATTTGCGGAGTTCGACGCCGACGACCAGCTCCCGGCTGACGGGCTCATCACGGGGGCCGCGGAGTTCGAGGGCCGTGACCTGCATTTCATGGCCAACGATTACACGGTCAAACGTGGCAGCATGGCGGCAAAGGGTGTCGAGAAGTTCCTCCGGATGCAACAGCGGGCACTGAAAACCGGGCGTCCGGTGCTGTACCTGATGGACTCCTCGGGCGGCCGTATCGACCAGCAGACGGGCTTTTTCGCCAACCGCGAAGGTATCGGGAAGTTCTACTACAACCACTCGATGCTATCGGGGCGGGTCCCGCAGATCTGTGTGCTGTACGGTCCCTGTATCGCCGGTGCAGCCTACACGCCGGTGTTCGCGGACTTCACCGTCATGGTTCGGGACATGAGCGCAATGGCCATCGCCAGCCCCCGGATGGTCGAAATGGTCACCGGCGAAAAGATCAGCCTCGACGACCTCGGAGGCCCTGCTGTCCACGCACAGCACTCCGGGAGTGCGGACCTCATCGCTGACGACGAGGAACACGCCCGCGAACTCGTCGCGAAACTCATCGGCTATCTGCCAGACAACGCCGACGAAGACCCACCACAGACCAGTGGGACGGCCCCGAAGCGCTCGCCGGAGGGTATCGACGCCGTTGTCCCGGACAAGCCGAACAAGGGTTACGATATGTTTGACGTGATTGAGCGGGTCGTCGACGCCGGGTCGACGCTCGAACTCCGGCCCGAATACGGCAAGGAGATAATCACGTCGTTCGCCCGGATAGACGGGCGGCCAGTCGGAGTTATCGCCAATCAGCCAGCCCAGCGTGCCGGGGCCATCTTCCCGGACGCGGCGGAGAAAGCCGCCCAGTTCATCTGGACCTGTGACGCCTACAACATCCCGCTGCTGTATCTCTGCGATACGCCGGGGTTCATGGCCGGGTCTGGCGTCGAGAAAGAGGGCATCCTCGAACAGGGCAAGAAGATGATCTACGCCACGTCTTCGGCGACAGTGCCCAAGCAGTCCGTTGTGGTCAGGAAGGCCTACGGCGCGGGCATTTACGCGATGTCCGGTCCCGCCTACGACCCCGAGTCGACAATCGGCCTTCCGAGTGGGGAAATCGCGATCATGGGACCTGAAGCGGCTATTAACGCCGTCTACGCCCGCAAGCTCTCCGAGATCGACGACGAGGACGAGCGACAGCAAAAGGAGCAGGAACTCCGCGAGGCCTACCGCGAGGATATCGACATTCATCGAATGGCTAGCGAGGTCGTCGTCGACGACATCGTCCCGCCGAGCGACCTCAGAACGGAACTGACGAACCGCTTTGCGTTCTACGAGACCGTCGAGAAAGACCTCCCGGACAAGAAACACGGGACCATCCTCTGAGCTATGACAGGACGCTACTACGAAGAGTTCGAGGTCGGCGAGACCATCGAACACGAGAAGCGCCGTACCGTCAGCGAGCGCGACAATCAACAGTTCTGCGATATGACGATGAACCAGCAGCCGCTCCATCTCGACGCCGAGTTCGCGGCCGAGACGGAGTTCGGCGAGCGACTGGTCAACGGGCTCTACACGATGAGTGTCGCTGTCGGACTGACCATTCCAGAGACGACCGATGGCACCATCGTCGCGAACCTGTCCTACGACAGCGTCGAGCATCCGAACCCGGTGTTTCACGGCGACACGATCCGCGTGCAGTCGACCGTGACCGACAAACGCGAGACCAGCGACGGTGACCGCGGCATCGTCACGATGCACGTCGAGGTGTTCAAGCTCGCAGATTCGGACGACGTCCTCGTCTGTGAGTTCGACCGCACCGTGCTGTCGCTGAAACGGGACCACGCCGAGTGACGCTGTGACCGCTCGACGGACGAACCGCAGATTCAAGTCACCTATTCGGGCACACCGACGACCCAGCGCCATCGTTGCTCGAACGTGCCGTCGAGAGCGCCGAGGAGTTCACGGGCTTGCCGCACTCGTTTCTCCGTTTCGAGTTTCGGATAGAGCCGTGCGGCCATCGCGGGAATCGCGTGGAATAGCCGAATATTTTCGGCACTTGTCGAAAATTTCCAGGTTCCTGTAGTCGCCGAGAACTCAGCCGCGAGGGCGTCCCGAATAGCCGGTGTATCAGTCGGGGAGCGCGACTCGCGCTCGAACTGCTCGAACGCGTCTGTGCCGTCAGAATCGAACCAGCCAAGCGGTGCGACGGCCCCGACCACTCCACCAGACCGGAGGACTCTGGCAGCTTCCCGTACTGCAGTCGCTGGGTCGGGGACCAGAAAGAGCGAGGCGGTAAACGCGACGCCGTCGACTGACTGGTCACTGAGCGGCAGGTGGTCGAAATCGGCCTGCAGTCGGGCCGTGGACTCGATCTCGCTCAGCATCTCGCGGCTGATATCAAGGGCAATCGTGTCCGCTGTTGTCTCGGTGAATACGCGTGTGCTCACGCCTGTTCCTGCGCCCGCATCGAGAACTGTCCCGAGGCCGCCGTCAGTACGAGCATCCATTTCGGCGGCGAGCAGGCGTGCGAGCGACGTGAAGCGATTGGTCCGCCGCTCGTAGGTCGTGTAGGCGTCGACGCTGGCATCGAAGTTCTGCCGGACGACGTCTTTCATACACGACAGCACAGTTAGGTCCCGGATAGGTGTTGTCGTTGGCTACCGCTGCCCGGCCTCGCGAGCGCGTTCGAGGACACGCTCCGCCTGTGCGATAAGCGGTGCGTCGATCATCTCCCCGTCGACTTCGAACACCCCAGCATCTGTTTCTTCGTCGGCCGCGATGATGCGTTCGGCCCATGCTATCTCCTCGTCACTTGGGGTAAACGCGTCGTTGATGACCGCGACCTGATCTGGGTGGATTGCCATCTTCCCGTCGTACCCGAGTTGGGCAGCGAACTCAGTTGCGTCACGGAGGCCATCCAGATCGCCGTATTCCGGGTAGATCGTATCGATTGCATCGATTCCTGCGGCGCTGGCCGCAACGACGACCCGCTGGCGTGCATAGAGCACCTCCCGTCCATCGCTGGTGCGACTCGCACCGAGGTCGGCTGCAAGGTCCTCGGCCCCAAAGAGCAGGGCATCGGTCGGGTCGGCGGCTGCAATCTCCGCCGCGTTGAGGACGCCGGCGGCCGATTCCACTAGCCCAAGCACCGGGAGATCCGCGCTGTATTCATCGAGGAGCCGTTCCAGTGCCGAGATGTCCTCGGCGGAACTGGCCTTCGGGAGCATCACACTGTCAGGGCTGGCATCCGTCAGTATCGCTGCGAGGTCCGCTGTGGCGCTGACCCCTACGGGATTGATGCGAACGCAGATGTGGTTGTCCGAACTGACAGCCGAGAGTACTGATTGAACGGATTGACGTGCCTGCTCTTTATCCGCCGGTGCAACCGCATCCTCGAGGTCGAAGACGACGACATCGGCGTCGCCACCGGCCGCTTTCCGCATCAACTCCGTATTGTCACCCGGTGCGAACAGAACACTGCGACGAACCATAGCTGTGCCTTCACTCCCCGGTAGTAAGATTGTAGGGGGTTGACGCCCGGCCATACCGGGGGTGAGCCTTCGTCTGGCGATTTGTTCGTCTGCCGCCGTTATCATCGGCTCTTCTCGATGCTGGTATCCTCAGCACGGTTCTCCACTCGCTCCGGCGAGTATTCTGCACAGCACAATCAGGCATGGATTTTTATGATACTGGGTAAAAGCTCCTTCTGTGACAACCGACCTCCCCGGCGTAGCCGACAGGCAACTGTTCGATACGCACGCGCATCAGCCGACCAGTGAGTTCCTCCACGACGCTGGCGGCGAAATGATGCAAGACGCCGCCGACCGCTTTGGCACTGACCTGGAGACGTGGGACTACGAGGAGATGCTCGCGGAGTACCACGAAGCGGGCGTCGGTGGCGCTGTCCTGCTTGGCTGGGACGCGGAAACGAACACCGGGAACCCACCCGTCCCGAACGACTACGTCGCCGAGGTCCGGGACGAGTATTCCGACTTCTTCGTCGGGTTCGGGAGCGTCGACCCTCTGAAAGACGATTGTGTGCAGGAGGCAATCCGGTGCGTCGAGGATCTGGACCTCTCCGGGTTCAAGTTCCAGCAGATCGCACAGGGCTTTGACCCCTCGGACGAACGCCACGACCACCTGTGGAGTACCATCGAAGACCTCGGCGTCCCCGTCGTCTTTCACGGCGGCAACTCGACGCTCGGGGCCTGTAGCGCCGGCGGCCGTGGCCTGAAGGTCAAGTACGGCAACCCGATGCTTATCGACGACGTGGCCGCCGCCTATCCGGACCTCGACATTCTCATCGCCCATCCCGCGTTCCCGTGGGAGAAAGAGCAGTTGGCGATCTGCCAGCAGAAGGGCAACGTGTACATGGATCTCTCCGGCTGGATACCGAAGTACATCGACGACCAGGTCCTTCACTACGCCGGGACCGTTCTCAAAGACAAGGTGATGTTCGGCACCGATTACCCGATGATCGACCCCGAAACGTGGCTCGAATCGTTCGCCCGCGACACCGATTTTGACACGGACGTCCAGCGGAAGATTCTGTTCGAAAACGCACAGGAGTTTTTCCACCGCTAATCGAAGTCCGGGGTTCGACCGTCCAGAAACGCTTCGACACCACGCGAATGAGCCGGCGTATCGTACGCCAGTGACTGGATGCGTGCCTCTCGGCGCAGCCCGGTCTGTAACGGCTGGCCGATGTTGTCGTGGATCGCTTCCTTCGCCAGCCCGAGGTTCGCCGTCGGCTGTGCCTGAAGCGTTTCGAGCAGGTCGGCCGTCCGCGCGTCGAGGTCACGCTGCTCGACAGCCTCGTTGATCAGGTCTATCTCGGCGGCGGTCTCGGCGTCGATCAGTTTCCCGGTGAACGCGAGTTCCTTGGTCTTCCTGAGCCCGATGAGCCGGGGGAGTATCGCGGTTGCGCCCATATCCGGCACGAGGCCGACGCTGATGAACGACGCACCGAACCGGGCGGACTGGGCGGCATACGCGAAATCAGCGACAGCCACGAGCGACAGCCCGGCACCGACCGCATCCCCGTTGACCTTCGCGACGACAGGCACCGGCGCTTCGAGGATGTTGCTGGCCACCCGACCCAGCGTCGTCCGGACCCGCTCGTAGGCTTCCGTCGCGGACTCCTCACGCTCGCTCATCGCCTCGATATCCCCGCCGGCACTGAAGGCGTCGCCGTCGCCGGTGAGGAGCACGGCATCGTGTGTCGCTGGGTCGAGGTCAGCGAGCGCAGCAGCGAGCTCAGTCGCGACCGCCCCGGTCATCGCGTTTTTGACATCGGGACGGTCGAATACGATTCGTCGAACAGCGCCGTCTTCAACGCGCATGGTCGTACTCACACGCGCGGGTACTTTACTCCCGGTCGTCGTCCGGTCGGCCTTCGCCGACGCCGCCGAACAGCTGTGTGAGCAGCGAGTGCTGTGCGCGGTGGAGTCGTTCGAGGAACGCGGACTTACTGATACCGAGTTCGGCGGCGACTTCACTAGCGGTGGTCTGTCGTGGGACGACGAAGTAGCCCATCTCGACCGCGTACCGGAGACTTTCCGCCTGTGCCGGGGTCAGGTCCCACTGCTGGGCGATAGACGCGTCTTCTCTCGCACGCAGGGCGTACACCCGCTGTAGCTTCACGCCGACGGTTTCACCGGCCGTCTCCATGACCGTCTGGAGGATCTCGTGGCCCACCACAGCGCCAGTTAGAATCGCGTTTCCGTCCCGATAGGTCAGCGATTCCACCATGAAGCCCGCGCTGATGAGTTTGTGGACGACACACTGCTGGAGCGACAGACACCGGTAGTTGTACCGACCCTCGGTAACTGACTGGTAGAGATAGCGGATCCGGTCGTCGCCGTCGAGGTAGTCCCCGAGTTCCTCACTCGCCTGCGCGCTGAACCGCAACAGTACGTTACGGTCATCCCGGAGGAGTGGCGGGGCCGCCTCGATGGGCGTGCCAGTGGCACTACTCGCATCTGCCAGTGGACAGTCATCGCCCTCGATGCGAAATTCGACCATTAGACACTCCTCTATCATTGCCTCGTATATGTGCGGATATACTTATAAAACCCGTCTATATAGGGGCAAATTAGTATGAACATTCCTCACGATTTATGGGATACATATGAACGTTGACGAAGTCAAAGCCCGCGCTGGACCCCGGGAGTTCAGCCCGAAAGACGACCTTCCCGAAGAGTATCGGAAGGCAGCCACGCGGATGCTTGAATTCCACGCCAACAGCGAGATTATGGGGGCGTACCTCGAACGGCCCTTCATCAGACAAGCCCCGAGCATCGAGCGAAAGATGGCCTTCAGCGCGAAGGTGCAGGACGAAATCGGCCACGGCCAGATGCTCTACCGAGCGGCGGAGTCGCTCGGTATCAAGACCCGCGAAGAGATGCTCGACGACCTGGCGAACGGGGACGGGAAGTTCCTGAACTGCTTCCACTACCCGATGGAGAGCTACGTCGAGACGCCGATGATTGCCTTCTTCGTCGACGGGGCCGCGATGCGCCGCCAGGCGACCCTGAAAAAGTCCAGCTGGGAGCCGTACGCCCACGCGATGGACAAGATCTGCTTCGAAGAGGGGATGCACGTCAAGCACGGTGAGTCGATCCTCCGCGAACTGATGAACGGCTCCCGGAGGGAACAGCGCATGACTCAGGAGGCCTTCGAAGAGTGGTGGCCGCGAATCCTGCAGTTCTTCGGCCCGACCGACGACCAGAGCACCCACCACGACTTCGCCGCGGAAGTCGGGCTGAAGACGTGTACGAACGACGAGCTTCGGAACGCGTTCCTCAACACCTACATCCCGAAGGCGAAAAAATACGGGCTGGAGATGCCCGACGAGCCACGCATTCGGGACAACGGTGACGGGACCTACGAGGTCGTCGAGGACGACCTCGACTGGGACGAGTTCTTCACCGTCTCGCAGAACGAATATGACGGCAGTATCGAACAGATTTCCGGTCGCCGGCAGGCTCAGGAAGCGGTGCAGTGGGTCCGTGACATGATGGACGACCAGACGACGACGAACAGCGGCCCGCAGTCACAGGCGGCGGACTGAGAACAATGATCTGGGAAGTATTCCGACAACAGAGTCCGGACGCGGATTTCGTTCACTGCCGGGATGTCCACGCACCCGACCGAGAGATGGCGAAGCAGTTCTCGGTCATTCAGCACGGACGACGGAAGCCAACCCACGCCCTCTGGGTTGCCCCGCAGGAGAAAATCACGCAGGTCGACCCCGATGCAGAGAGCCATGGCGAGGTCGGAAACAGCGCCGAGAAACCGTGGGCTGTCTTCCGGCAGGACCAGCCCGGCGGGTATCACGCGCACTGCGGTGATGTCGAAGCCCCCAGCACCGCCGGCGCAGAACAGGCGGCGATTGCGGCGTTCACTGACGACGACCCCAACAGTCTCTGGGTCGTACAGCACCAGTACATCGGTGAAGTCACCGAGGACGACGTGAGCTTCGGTGGAACGACCAACAAGTCCTACCGGTTCGCACAGACGTACAACGTTGATCCGGCTGCTGAGGAGGTCGAAGCCTCCGAATCCGAGCAGATAGAAGCGGAGAAACAGCGAGGTGAGATCTAATGGCAACAATGGAATCCGACCTCGGCGGTCCAGCCGACCTGTCCGAGGACGAACAGCGCGCAGTCGAGGCACAGCTACTCCGACTCGCCGACGACGAGCTGGTTCAGGCCGAACGCTACACGTTCTGGCAGGTGCGTGCGCCGACACTGGAATCGGATCTCTCGATTTCGAACAACGCACAGGACGAGCTGGGCCACGCCCGACTGTGGTACGATGCGGTACAGCAACTCGGCTACTCCGAGGAATCGCTCATCTACGAGAGCGACCCCAGCGACTTCCAGCACAGTACGCTCGTCGAGTTACCGTTTGCGGAAGGTGACTGGGCCGATGCTATCGTCAGAGCGTACCTCTACGACGTCGCTGAAGACATCCGCCTCTCCGCGCTCGAGGACTCGTCGTACGAAATCATCCGGAACAGAACGAGTCGCATCCAGGGCGAGGAAGGCTATCACCTCGAACACGCCGAGAGCTGGCTGGACCGGATGGCACTGGACGAGGAGGCCAGCGAACGCGTTCAGGCGGCTATCGACGAGCTCTACCCGTACGCCCTCACGCTGTTCGAACCCGTTGGCGACGTGGAGGCCGACATCGACCGGCTGGGCATCCGCACGATGACCCTCGACGAGATGCGCACCGAGTGGGAGACCCGCGTCGAATCGTTCCTGACCGAACTGGGGTTCGACGTGCCGACCGATGCTGCCCCCGCAACGCCGGCAGGCCGGGACAACGAACACACCGACCACTGGCACGACCTACACGACGAAATGACGGCCAGTTACCGGAATCTGGGCCGTGACGAAGCGACGCTGATAATGGCGGCCGACGATGAGTAGCGACTACGACCGGCCACGCGCGGACGCTGATGCTACCGCGTGTTCGTACACCGACTACGAGACCAAAGACCACGCAGCGGACGACGTGCCGGCCACGGGCGAAGACGCCGACGGCATTGAACGCGACGTGTGGGCGGCCCTGTATCAGGTCGAGGACCCGGAGATGCCGGTCAGCATCGTCGACCTGGGCCTCATATACGGGCTCGACGTGTCCGACGGTGCTGTCACGGTCGACATGACGCTCACCTACAGCGGCTGTCCAGCGCGCGAGATCATCCTCGATGAGGTCGAGGAGGCCGCCGAGAGTGTCGACGGAATCGAGACCGCGTCGGTCCGACTGGTCTGGGCCCCGGACTGGTCGATTGATCTGGTCACAGAACAGGGCAAAGAAGCGCTGCGGGACTTCGGCATGAGTTTCGACGGATGAGTGAACCCGACCCCAGTGTCACGACCAGCGGCGAACAGACGGGCGCTGAGTGCCCGTACTGTGGCTCGACCGACACCGAGCGGAAACACCCACGCGGGCCGTCGCGGTGCCAGTCGATTCATTACTGCAACGAGTGCCTGCAGCAGTTCAAAAAGTTCGAGTAAGCAGTTATTACTCGCTAGTTCTGCCTTCGGAGTTTCACAGCGTGAGGCAGAGCGGTGGAACTGTTGCTGGCTGCCTGGGCACGACTCGTCGGGGGAAGTTTCAGCCGAGGTTGATGTGGACGTTTTTCACCTCGGTGTAGGCCTCGATAGCCTGCTCGCCCTGTGCGCGGCCGTGGCCGCTCTGTTTCGTGCCGCCAAAGGGTGTCTGTGGCCAGGTGTTGGGCGTCTCGTTGACCATCACCATCCCGTAGTCCAGGCTGTCTGTGACGGTGTGTGCGCGAGTCAGGTCGTTCGTCCAGACGCAGGCGGTGAGGCCAAACGGTGAATCGTTTGCGACCGCACTCGCTTCTTCCTCGTCGCTCACTTCGATTGCGGTGAGCACGGGACCGAAGATCTCCTCCTGTGCAATCGTCATCCCGTTGTCCACGTCGGCAAAGACGGTCGGCTCGACGAAGTGACCGGTGTCTCTGTCCGCAGGAACGCCACCACCAGCCACAACAGTCGCACCCTCCTCCTTGCCGGTCTCGATGTAGTCGAGTATCTCCTGTTGCTGGCCCGCGCTGACGACTGGTCCCATCTGCCCATCGTCGTCGATGCCACCGCCGAGTGGGATGTTCTCTGCGATCTCTGCCATCCGGGAGACCATCTCGTCGTAGACGTCCTCGTGGACGACGATACGCGAGTTCGCCCAGCACATCTGCCCGGCGTTCATGAAAATCCCGTACTGGATGCCGCGGGCGGCGGCATCGAGGTCAGCGTCGGGGAACACGACTGCCGGCCCCTTCCCGCCGAGTTCGAGCGTCACGTCGGCGACCGCGTTGGCAGCACTGCGCTGGACCGTCTTTCCGACACCTGTACTCCCGGTGAAGGTGACGTGATCGACGCCCTCGTGTCCGGTGAGTGCGTCGCCGGCCTCGGACCCCTTCCCGGGAACAACGTTGACGACACCATCCGGAAGGCCCGCTTCTTCGGCGGCTTTCGCGTAGTACAGCGCCGACAGCGGCGTCATAGCGGACGGCTTGAGGATAACGCTGTTCCCCGCCGCCAGCGCCGGTGCCAGGCCGCGGCCGGCGAGCTGGAAGGGATAGTTCCACGGCGCGATGTGTGCAGTCACACCGACCGGCTCACGGGTGGTGTAGTTGAGCCGACCGCTCTCGACAGGAATCTCGTCACCGCGGATCTTGTCCGTCCAGCCGGCGTAATGGCGGAACGTATCGGTGACCATGTCGATTTCTAGCCCCGCTTCGAACGGCGTTTTCCCGTTGTCGTGGGATTCAACCATGGACAGTTCGTCTTTCATCTCCTCGATGGCGTCGGCCATCGCGTGGAGTTTCGCCCGGCGCGTTCCCGGGTCCATCGTCGCCCACTCGGAGCCGCCTTCGACGGCCGCCTGTGCCGCCTGTACCGCATCGTCGATATCAGTCGCCTCGGCCTTCTGTACCGACGCGTAGGGCTGTTCAGTTGCCGGGTCCTCCGTCTCGATGCTGCCGCCGTTGGTCGCTTCTCGCCATTCGCCGCCGATATACAGGTCTGTCGGGCCGGTGTACTCCATTGCAATAACAGAGGGAGTGCGCGGCGTCTTAGTTGTTATTATTGATCATTAATGTCTGGGTGGCGAGAGCGCGATCCTCGATCTCCAAGTCGCACAATCGAGGCACTACCCGCTACCGATGCATCGCTTTCAGACGCGTCAGTTGACTCACTCGCGTTTCTTGATCAGGAACTTCATGTCGCCCTTGAAGACGACGGTTCCGTCCTGGTTTTCCATTTCAGTGTCGAGGACGACTAACCCGGCGTCGTCGCGCCCGACCTCCTTGGTGTTGTCAACGACGATTTCCAACTGGAGTGTGTCGCCGATGTGGACCGGGTTCGGGAGGTCCATGTAGTTCATCCCGAGGAACGCGAACGCGGTCCGCTCGACGATACCGGTCCGGTAGACGAAGCCGGTTGCCTGAACGAACGTCATCGGCCCGTGTGCGATCCGCTCACCGAACTCCTGTTCTTCCGCGTACTCCTTGTTCGTATGCAGTTCCGTCCAGTCGCCCGACAGCGCAGAGTGCATGACGAAATCGGACTCGGTGACCGTCCGGCCGACACTGATAAACTCCTGTCCCTCTTCGAAGTCCTCGAAGTGGTGTGGCTCGTAGCTGTACGCCATAGTTCCCCATCTGATAGCAGACATTTATATTTTTACGCTCCGCTGACAGCAGCGGCGACCGGTATATATTTATTATTCCTGATAGAACCACAGGCCGTATGTCCGGCGTCGCCGACGAAGTCAGAGAGCGCATCGAATCCGACGCGTACTGCGAAACCCTCGGCATTGACGTCGTCGAACTCGACTCGGGGTACGCCCAGACTGAACTGACGATTACCGAGGACCTGCTGAACTTTCATGGGACGCCCCATGGCGGTGCGGTCTACTCGCTCGCCGATGCAGCCTTCGCCGCGGCGTCGAACTCGCACGGCGAGGCGGCGGTCGCACTGGAGACGAACATCTCGTATTTAGACGCCGTCGAAACCGGTGAGACGCTGTCTGCGGTCGCCGAGGAGACGCATCTCGCGGACAGCACCGCAGAGTACGAGGTAACGGTGACTGCACAGGATGGCGAGCGCATCGCGACGTTTCGCGGACGAGTCTACCGGCCCTGACAGTCAGTCACGGTGGTCGTAGACGCGTTTTACTTTGCCGACCTGCGTTCGGTCGATGCTCCCGGGCGCAACGAGTTCGAGTTCGTCCGGGGTGAACGCGAGCACGTTCTCCAGTCGCTCGATGATTTCGTCTTCCAGCGCTTTGTCGCCCGGCCCTTGCTCCGCAGTCCGTTCGATGGTGAGTTCCAGGACGTCGAGGTTGTTCTCCTCGTAGAGGTCGATGCGGTAGTGCGGAGCGACGCCGTCGATGTCAAGCACAGCGTGCTCGATTTCACTGGGATAGAGGTTCACGCCACGGACGATGAGGAGGTCGTCAGTCCGACCGGTGACGTTGTCCATCCGAACCATCGTCCGTCCACACGCACACTCGTCGTAGTTCAGCGTCGTCAAATCCCCGGTCCGGTATCGGAAGACCGGTAACGCTTCTTTGGTGAGTGTTGTGAGAACGAGTTCACCCTCCTCGCCTTCCTCGACTGGTTCTTTCGTCTGTGGGTCGATGACTTCCGGGTAGAAGTGGTCCTCCCAGATGTGGAGTCCGTCCTGCGCTTCGTGGCACTCACACGAGACGCCGGGACCGATGATCTCCGAGAGCCCGTAAACATCGATGCCGTCGACGCCCAGCCGCTCTTCGATTTCTGCCCGCATCGGATCGGTACACGGTTCCGCTCCGAAGATAATCGTCGAGATCGGCAGGTCGCTGGGGTCGTGGCCCATTTCCTCGGCCGTTTCGGCGAGGTACAGCGCATACGACGGGGTGCATGTGAACACATCGCTCTCCAGGTCGGTCATCAACTCGACCTGTCGCTGGGTCTGGCCGCTCCCGATAGGGATAATTGTGGCCCCCAGCTCCTCGGCTCCGTCGTGAAGCCCCAATCCGCCGGTGAATAGCCCGTATCCGTAGGCGTTCTGGACGGTGTCGCCCGGTTCGGTCCCACTCGCAGCCAGCGAACGGGCAACGACTTCGCTCCAGCTGTCGAGGTCGTCATCCGTGTACGAGACGATTTTCGGCTTCCCGGTCGTCCCGGACGACGCGTGGATCCGGGCGACGTCCGCATCGTCGACGGCGAACAGGCCATCGGGGTACTCGTCGCGGAAATCCTCTTTCGTCGTCATCGGCAGTTTCGTGATGTCGTCGATACTCTGGATGTCTTCGGGCGAGACGCCCGCTTCGTCGAGCTTCTCCCGATAAAACGGGACGTTCTCGTAGGCGTGCGTAACAACCCCCTGTAATCGGTCGGTTTGCAACGCACGCAGCTCTGTACGGTCAGCCGCCTCCAGTTGCTTGTACACCATCGTCAATGATAGAGTGGAATGATAGTGATAAAATGGTTTGGGATTGACCACTCCGAGTGCCGGTCGTGCTTGCTGTGTGACTGTCGGCAAGTGATGCAAAGCTATTTTTCAGTACCCTCAGAGTTCCATGTATGCGGGACGCGTATCTCATCGGCGCAGGGCAAACGCCGTTTGGCTCGATGCCCGAAGAGAGCTACAGATCACTGTTCGACCACGCAGTCAGCGAAGCCATCGACAGTGTCGACCACGGTATCGACACGGATGCAATAGACGAAGCGGTCGTCGGCTCACTCGGCGTGGGCGGTCGACAACTCGGTCTCTCGGGACCGGCAGCAACCGAACACGCCGGGCTGCACGGAATCCCCAGCGTGCGCGTCGAAAACGCCTGTGCTGCGTCGGGCTACGCCGTCCGTCAGGCGGTGCAGGCAGTCAAAAGCGGGATGGCCGACGTGGCGCTGGCTGGCGGCGTCGAAGTCATGACAGACATGAGCAGCGACGTGACGAAGTACTGGCTCGGCGTCTCCGGCGAAACAGAGTGGGAACGGCTGACCGGGACGACGTTCTCCGGCGTCTATGCACAGATGGCAAGCGCGTATCTGCAGGAGTACGGGGCTAGCGAGGAGCACCTCTCGATGGTGGCGGTCAAGAACCATCGGAACGGCGCAAAGAACCCGAAGGCCCATCTGGGCTTCGAGTGTTCCCTCGAAGACGCCGTCGACGCCCCGGTCGTCGCGGACCCGTTGAACCTCTATCACTGCTGTCCGACCTCCGACGGCGCAGCCGTCGCTCTCGTCGCCAGTGAAGACGTCGTTGAGCAGTACACTGATGCCCCGGTTCGGGTCGCCGGAGTCGGCGCGGCCAGCGACCGGGTCGGGCTCTTCCAGCGAGACAGCTACACCGCGATTTCTGCATCAGAAGCGGCTGCGGACACAGCCTACGACCGCGCCGGAGTCGGCCCCGACGACCTCGACTTTGCCGAGGTCCACGACTGCTTCACGATCGCCGAACTGCTTGCCTACGAGGACCTCGGGTTCTGTGACCGCGGCGAGGCACCGCAGTTGCTTGAACAGGGAGCGACCGAAGCTGACGGAGCCATGCCGGTCAATCTCTCCGGCGGGCTGAAATCGAAGGGCCACCCTATCGGCGCAACCGGGGCCGGACAGCTTGTCGAAGCGTTCAAACAGCTCACCGGCAGCGCCGCGGACCGGCAGCTAGCGGCCCCGAAGTACGGGCTCACTCACAACGTGGGTGGGAGCGGCGGCAGCGCAATTGTCCATATCCTCGAACGGGAGGCTGCACGATGACTGCGTCAGGGCTCGCGGCTATCGGCGCGTACGCACCTCGCCTGCGGATCGACGCCGCGGAGTTCGAAGCCGCCTGGGGTCGGTTCGATGCAGCGGGGGTCGACGAGAAAGCGGTTCCCGACGCCGACGAGGACGCGGTCACGATGGGTGTCGAAGCCGCACGCCGTGTGCTCACTGCGGCCGACGCGTCCGGGACGGATGTCGCGCACTTGGCCTTCGCGACAACGACACCACCGATGGCGGAAGAGGACCTTGCGGCGCGACTCTGCAGTATTCTCAACGTCCCCGACAGCGCAAAGACCCAGACCATGACCGGCTCCACGCACGTCGGTGCGCAGGCACTGGACGCAACCATGGACGGCGGGCCGTTCGGGGACGGTGTCGGCCTCGTCGTCATCAGTGACTGTCCCCGAGGTGACCCCGACAGCGGCGTCGAGCACGCCGCCGGTGCCGGGAGTGTCGCGCTCGTTGTCGACGAGGACGGTCCCGGAACCGTCGTTGACCGGGCGTCACACACGGAGGCCTACCCCGGAACGCGCTTCAGAACGGGTGGGGACGACCGGACGACCGGCCTGGGTGTGACGCAGTACGACCGCGAGGCGTTCACGACCACGCTCGGCAGTGCGGCCGACAGACTGGACGTGTCGATGGATACAGTCGATGCGGCAGCGGTCCAGTCCCCGGACGGGAAACTCCCGTATCGGGCAACAGGTGCGCTCGGGGTTGACGCAGAGACTATTGCCGCCGCGGACACAGTCAGTACGCTCGGGGACACCGGCGCTGCCAGTGCGTTTCTCGGAGCGGCGACAGCGTTTGCAGACGACGCCGAACGCGTGCTGATCGCAGCGTACGGAAGCGGTGCGAGTGCGACGCTGTTCGTCGCCACTGGTCCTGTTCCGGTCAACACTGCACTGGACGGTGCCGTCTCCCTGTCCTACGCCGAGTACCTCAGGCGGCGAGGCGAGATTACGCGCGACGAACCCGAGGGTGGCGGCGCCTACGTTAGCGTCCCGTCCTGGCAGCGGACGCTTCCGCAACGCCACCGGCTCGTCGCCGGCCGGTGCTCTGCGTGCGGTACACTGAATTTCCCGCCCACCGGGGCCTGCAACGACTGTCACGAGCGCACCGGTGATTTCGAGACTGTCGAACTGCCCGGGACCGGGACAGTCGAGGCAGTAACGACTATCGAACAGGGGGGTGCGCCACCGGAGTTCGTCGCCCAGCAGTCCAGCAGCGGCGAGTTCGATAGCGCTATCGTCGCGCTTGATGATCCATCTGGCGAGCAGACTGTGAGCGTCCCCGCACAGGTGCTCGATACAACCGACGAGGTCACGATAGGCACCTCCGTCGTGCTGACGACGCGGCGCATCTACACGCAGGAGGGCGTCATCAGATACGGCTTCAAAGCACAGGTCGCCAGCCAGCGCCGGTAGCCGACAGCATCAGGGACGCTCGAACACAACCGCGACGCCCTGACCGAAACCGACACACATCGTCGCCAGTCCGTGCGTCGCCTCCCGCCGTCGCATCTCGTGTAACAACGTTGTCGTGATCCGCGCCCCCGAACAGCCAAGCGGGTGGCCGAGCGCGATAGCGCCACCGTTGACGTTGAGCCGCTCGGCCGGAATCCCCAGCTCGCGCTTGCAGTGGAGACTCTGCGCGGCAAAGGCCTCGTTGAGTTCCACGAGGTCGATATCGCCGATTGTCAGTCCAGTATCGTCCAGTGCGGCACGCGTCGCCGGAATCGGTCCCCGTCCCATGACTAGCGGGTCGACACCAGCGACGGACCGCGTCTTGACCCGGCCGAGAACATCCAGGTCGTGCTGTTCTGCGTACGCCGCCGAAGTGACGAGCATCCCGGCCGCGCCGTCGGTCAGCGGTGACGCGTTCCCCGGCGTTACTGTCGCCGCCTCGTCGTCGCGGAACACCGTCGGGAGTTCGCTCAACTGCTCGACTGACGTGTCTGCTCGCGGTGTTTTGTCGCTCTCTACCGCTGTCTCGCCGGTGTGGACTGGCACGATCTCTGCGTCGAACCGCCCGCCTTCCATCGCAGCGACCGCCCGCTCGTGTGAACGCAACGCGAACTCGTCCTGGGCTTTTCGGCTGATATCGTGGGTCCGTGCGATGGTTTCGGCCGTCTGTCCCATCGGGAGCCTGTCGGGGTCGTACCGCTGTTCGATAGCGGGATGCAGCCAGTCGGAGAAAGGGACGGTGCTCATGTGCTCGACACCGGCCACCGGATACACCGCCCCGTCGCCCGCCTCGATGGCGCGAGCGGCGTCGACGAGCGTCGTCAGTGACGAGCCACACAGGCGGGTCGTCGTCGCCCCAGGCACCGTCTCGGGGAACCCACCGGCGAGTATCGACTGCCGGGCGAGGTTGCGCCCCTGCTCTGCCTCCTGGTTTGCACACCCGAGCCGGAAGTCGTCCCACTCGACGGCTGGGACATTGGTCCGGTCAACGAGGGCAGCAAGCACAGCGGTGACGAGGTCCTCGGGATGTGTCCCGGCCAGCGCGCCATCCTTCGGTACCTGTGGCGTTCGTACGGCGTCGACAACAACGGCTTGCGAGTCGGAAGCAGTCATCCTCACCGACTCCTATCGCGGCCGCCGTATTAAATGCAGGCCACGCCGGCGGCGAGACGCAAGCAACGTTTTTATCCTTCGCTACTGTGCTGAGAAACGATGCACGTAGCTATCCTAGGCGCCGGTACCATGGGACACGGTATCGCTCAGGTGTCGGCAATGGCCGGTCACGACGTCACTCTCCGTGATATCGAGGCGGATATCGTCGACGACGGCCTGGCCGCCATCGAGTCGAATCTGGAGGAGGGTATCGCCCGGGAGAAAGTGACCGAATCCACGGCTGAGGCAACCTTGGACCGCCTCACCGGAACGACATCGCTGGAGGCGGCTGTGACCGGGGCAGACCTCGTCGTGGAAGCAGTCCCCGAAGACATGGATATCAAACACGAGACGCTTACCGAGGTCGAGTCCCACGTCGACCCGGCGACGCTTATCGCGTCAAACACCTCTTCACTGTCACTGACTGAGATAGCGAGCGTCCTCAACTATCCCGACCGAGCCATCGGCCTTCACTTCTTCAACCCGGTTCACATCATGGCACTCGTCGAGATCGTCGTCGCGGAACAGACGAGTGCCGAGACGGTCGCGCGTGCCCGCGAGTTCGTCAACGGGATCGACAAGACACCGGTCGAGGTGGCCGATGCACCGGGCTTTGCTTCCTCCCGCCTCGGCGTCTCGCTGGGCGTCGAAGCGATGCGGATGGTGCAGGAGGGCGTTGCAACACCGGGGGACATCGATACCGCGATGGAGCTCGGCTACAATCACCCGATGGGGCCTATCGAACTCGGCGACGTCGTCGGTCTCGACGTCCGCCTCGATATCCTCGAGTACCTGCGTGCGGAACTCGGTGAACGGTTCCGCCCGCCACAGATCCTGAAACGAAAGGTCCGGGCCGGGAAACTCGGCAAGAAATCCGGCGAGGGGTTCTACGTCTGGGAGGACGGCGACATCGTCGGCACCAGCGGCGACTGGGGGGACGCATGACGGAGCTCGCTGACGCCGCGGCGGACTGTGAAACGGTTTCGGTGAGCGTCGGCGACCGCGTCGAGAACGTCGCTACCGTCGAATTACGCCGTCCGGAGGCCCGAAACGCGCTCAACACGCAGTTGCGGTCGGAGTTCAAACAGGTCTTCGACGCAGTTCCGGACAGTGACGTACGTGCTGTCGTGTTGACTGGCGCGGCAGACACCGGCGCATTCGTTGCGGGTGCCGACGTGACGGAACTCCGCGAGCGGGATATGCTAGAGCAACGGGAGGCGAGCAAGCGACCGCGGGTCTACGAGTACGTCGACGAGTGCCCGATGCCGGTCATCGCCCGCATCAACGGGCACGCGCTCGGCGGCGGCTGTGAGCTGATTCAGGCGGCTGATATCCGGATCGCGCACACGGACGCGAAGTTCGGCCAGCCGGAGATCAACCTCGGCATCATGCCCGGCGGTGGCGGGACACAGCGGTTGCCACGTCTGGTCGGCGAAGGCCACGCGATGCGGCTGATCCTCACCGGCGAACTCATCGACGCGACGGAGGCCGCTGACATCGGCCTCGTCGACGAGGTCCACGACGACGACTCCTTCGACGAGCGCGTCTACGATCTAGCGTCATCCATTGCAGAGAAAAGCCCCGCGGCGCTCGAATTTGCGAAGAAATCCGTCCGCGCAAGCTCCCGCATGGACCTCGAAGCCGGCATCGAGTACGAAGCCGAACTGTTCGCGCAACTGTTCGCCACTGGCGACAAGGACGAAGGGATCGACGCATTCCTCGAAGACAGAGAGCCGGAGTGGACCAGCGAGTGAGCGCGTCCCCATCCCAGAACGAAGTCCCTAGCTTGGCTGATACCGCACACAGGGAAGAACAGTCCAAAAACAGCCAGTTGCCCCGCTAGAACTGCGCTGGTGGTCTCACGGATGGGCCATGTTTATCCCGATTTCGTTGACGACGCCCAGTAGCAGCGTCGGCAGTTCGTCCCGGAGAATGGGGCCTTCAAGCCGGCTTGCCGGGCCGGAGACACTGATCGCCCCGATGGCAACGTCGTTTTCGTCCGTAATGGGGGCCCCGACCGCGTGCAGTCCCTCCACAGACTCCTGAAAGTTGAACGCGTAGCCGCGGTCACGTATCGTCTCGATTTCCTCCCAGAGTTCGTCCCTGTCGGTGATCGTCTGTGGCGTCCGGCCGGGCAGGCCGTGCCTGTCGATGGTCTCCGTGATCTGGCTATCCGGAAGGTGTGCGAGTATGGCCTTCCCCGCGGCGTGCTGGTGGAGATAGTTCCGATGGCCGACCCGGGCGTACGTCTGCACCGAGTGTTTGCCCTGCGCGCCGTAGATGTGGACGCTCCGGCCGTGTTCTTCGACTGCACACCAGATCTTTTCCTCGGTCTCCTCCGCGAGTTCGTCGACTCTCGGCTTGGCCTCGTCGTAGAGCCGGTATTTGTTCCGCGCCACTTCGCCGTAGTCCAGAAAGCGGATACCGAGCTGATACTCGTTGTCGTCCTCGACGAGGAGGCTGTTGGCCGCGAGCGTCTTCAGGTATCTGTGCGTTGTACTCTTCGCACAGTCGAGGTGGGCCGTCATCTCCGACACGGTGGCCGTGTCGTGTTCCTTGAGATACTCTATAATCTCGATCGCTCGCTCAATCGTTCCGACCGGCCTGTTGACAGCGGGCGGGATTGCCATACGTACACACATGACTAATTGGCTTACAAGTGTTTTGTTCGAGTAGCTTGAATCGGTGGCAGCCCTGTCTGATCGGTAAGTAAAAGCCACTCCGGGGCGACACGGGGAACGCATGGTGAAAATCGTCGATCTGCTCGTCCGGAGAGATAGCTACACCCACGAGGAGTTCGCTGACCGATGGCAGGGCGACCACTCGGAGCTGGCGAAGGACCTGCCGGGACTGCAACGCTACGTGACGTCTGTGCCGACAGACCCGGAGCGTGCAGCCTACGACGGCGTGCTTGAGCTCTATTTCGAGGACATGGACGCACTCAGCGAGGCGTTTGATTCCGACCTCGCCGAGACGGTCCAGGCTGACGCGGCTGAGTTTATCGACCTGGAGGCCGGCCCCCGAATGATTGTCGAGGAAACGGTCCAGCTCGACGAAAGAGACGACTGATAGCGTCGCTCCTGCTGTTCCCGTTCGACTCCGTTTCCCGAGAGCGAACCGTTGCAGATATCAGCCATCGAGTCGGCTTCCATCGACGTAGAGTTTCTCGGCGGGCGGCCGCTCAGCGTCGTAGCTGTCGTGATACTCGAACAATTGAAAGAGCGCCCCGGTCGGGTTCGACGGTGGGACAAACGCCTCGGTCCAGTCCTGGTACTCGCGGTACTCGACGACGCTGTAGCCGTTGCGTTCCAGGACCGCTTTCATCGCGTCAATAGCAGCCACTTCCAGCGTGACGTGGTGGAGTCCCGGACCGTGGTCGTCGAGATACGACGTGAGGAACGTGTCCGGTGCCTCCGGAGCGATGAGTTCCAGCCGTGACGCCTCCCGACCGAAATCGTACTGCGCCCAGCGAAACCGCCCTTCGACGGACTCTTCGATGAGTTTTCGACAGCCGAGTGCGAACAGGAACGGTTCGGCGTCACTGATGTCCTCGACAGCGATTCCGATATGATCGACACGGATCGGCGTCTCCTGAGACATGGCGAGGACTGCGTCAGGCACCCAATTATATGCTTGGGTCGGACAGTGTGTCTCGATCTCAACGGGACGCCAACTATCCCGTATAGCATCCGTTCCCTCTCCACCCTACTACTAACGAATGTGAACAGACACACTCGCTCCGCCCGAAATGTTCCCAAATATTTATTAAATATCCAGACTGTCGACTACGGGATGCCAGCACAGCACCAGCAATCGCGGCGGCACCTCACACGACGAACGCTCCTGAAGACGGGCGCGGCGGTCACCGGCATGACCGGTATCGGAGCCGTGGAGACGGAGCTAGCGTACGCACAGGACGATGACGCGACGGTCACGATACGACGAGACGACTACGGCGTGCCACACGTCTACGCCCGCGACGCCGACAGCCGTGACCCGGTGTTCTATGGGTTCGGATACGCGACCGCGGCCGACCGGCTCTACCAGCTAGAACTGTACCGGCGGTACTATCACGGGACTGTCGCAGCGGTCCTCGGCTCGGGTGACGGGGACACCGACTGGGTCCAGTTCGATATCGAGGCGCGGCGCAACACCGCCGGCGAGCCGTCACTCGACGAGCAGGCCGCTGAGCAGTTGACGGCGGACCAGCGAGCGGTCCTGCAGGCGTTTACCGACGGCATCAACCGGTACATTACCGACGTCCGTGAGAGCGAGGAGCTGGAATTCCACCAGGCGTTTCAGGAGCACGGGTTCGAGCCCGAGGCGTTTACTACGGCGGACACCGCGGGGATGTTCGTCGCCAGTATGGCATATTTCAGCGGCTTCCAGCTGGAGACCCTCAGCGCGACTGTCCTCGACGCACTCACACAGGAAACAGGGAGCGAACAGCGTGCCACGGAGCTCTTCGAGGACCTGCAGTGGGGTAACGACCCCGGCTGCCCGACCTCGACAGTCCAGCCATCGGATGCCTACTCCCCTCCCTATACTGATGTCGGGGCAGGGTCGACACCCAACGTGACCGGGGGACAGGAGACAGACAGGGTGACGCGCGGGGCAACCGGCGCGTCTGTGACGCCGAGCAACTTGGTCACCGGTGGTGACTACACGCCACCAACTGACGCCGACGGGATGCACGAGGCAGAGATGGAGCGGATGCGAACGCTTGCGTCCGGACTCGACAGTCTTGGCCTCCCGATTAAGTACGGCAGCAACGCCCTCGCTGTTCAGGGTGATATCACGGCCAGTGGCGATGCGCTACTGATGGGCGGGCCACAGATGGGGTTCAACACGCCTTCGATAATGTACGAGGCGAGCCTGCACGGGCCGGATTTCGACGTCACCGGTGTCACCGTTACCGGGTATCCGTTCATCATGTTCGGACACAACCGCAACGGGGCACTGACCTCGACCGCCGGGATCGACAACTGCATCCAGATGTTCACGGAGTCGATCACCACCAACGCGTCGGGTCCGGACACGTACACCTTCCAGGGCGAGGAGTACGAGGTCGAAACAGCCGAGCAGACGATCACTGTCGCCGACGGCGAGGACGTGACGTATACTGAACGGTTCACACGCCATGGTGTCGTGACACAGTGGGACCCCGACAACGGGGAAGCGCTGGCGCAGACGAAGTCATACGCCGGCCGGCACATGAACTGCTGGCGGGCCTTCTACGAGTGTCAGTTCGCGACGGACGCCGAGGAGTTCCAGGAGTCAGCACAGCGCTGTGACTATGCACTGAACTTCATGTGGGCAGACAAGGACGGCGACATCGCGTATGTTCACTTGGGACGGTATCCGGACAGCGAAGCAGTCGACTGGGACACTCGGTTGCCGGCCGACGGAACGCAGTACGAACTCACGTCGGCGGACTACCTGCGCGCGGCTGACGGTGACGTGCCCTACGCGATCAACCCCGCCCCGGGGTACTCGGCACAGTGGAACAACAAACCCGCACCGGACTGGAACAACGGCGACCTGAGCTATTCGTGGGCGACCGACCACCGCGTGCAGCGGATCATCAATCTGGTCGAACAGCGGTTAGTACAGGAGGGGACAGTCGATTATGAGTTCCTGAAGACCGTTATCTACGATATCTCCTTCACCGATCTGCGTTCGATTCGGTACAGAGAGCATCTGCTCGACGCGCTTTCGGACGCAGACCTCTCCGGCACCGAACAGCAAGCCCGCGACGAACTGGCTTCGTGGGACCACTTCGCCCAGGCCGACGGCGAAGACAACGAGGGACGCCACTCTGCCGGCTACACGATCTGGGATGCGACGTTCCCGTACATTCTGGAAGAGGTTTTCAGCGAGACGTTCGGGAGCGCATACGGACCGGCATCGTACTTCCTCGACTACGACTACGGGCGCGGCACCCTGATGCGGGTCCTCAACCCGGCGGAGACAGCACTGCCGACGCAGGCCGAGTACGCCGATGGAGATATCACGGACGCGCTGGTCAGGGCGTTCCGGACCGCAGTGAGCGAACTCGCCGAGCGATACGACGGCGACCCGGAGTCCTGGCGGCGTGAGGCAGCCCTGCACGAGTTCGACAACCTCGCGCTGTTCGGGATGCCTATCGGCGTCACGTCCGCGGGGAACACAGCGCTGATGAACCGTGGGACCGAGAATCACGTCGTCCGGCTCAGCGACGACCCGCAGGCAGAGAACATCCTCCCGCCCGGAAACGACGGCTACGTCGCTCCAGACGGCACTACCGGCGAACATTACGACGACCAGCTGGCGATGTTCGAGGACTTCGAGTACAAACAGTTGTTGTTCGCTGACGCCGCCATCGAGTCCGCAACGACTGAAACCCGTGAGTTGACGCGGTCAGCAAGCCCGGCTGACGGTGCCACCGATGACACGCCGACGAGTGAGGGCACTGAGACAGACGCGAGTACTGTGGCCGGCGGGGCGACAACTCCTGCCGAGACAGAGAGCACGGTCACAGCGACGGAGACGAATACCGGGACTGCCGCCAGTGGTCCCGGCTTTACAGCACTGACTGGGGCGACCGCAGTACTCGGGACTGCGCTGGCGTGGCTGTACAGACAGGACGACAACACCAGCTAGCCCCCACGGCGGTGGGGATCAAAAGCCGCGAGACGCGATAGTGGAGTTACCGAACGCGGCGAACAGCGCGAGACACGCCGACAGGGGGCAAGGCTTTAATACGATTTGCTTAACAATAGATAATGAACCTATGTCGAGCGAAGGTACCTCACCAGACAGTAGTGTGGGAATCGACCGTTCACGGAGACAGTTCATCGCCGCCGCTGGCGCGGTCGGCGCGCTTGGCCTCGCCGGCTGCCAAGGTGGATCAACAGGTGGCGAGGAGGCGGTGACCGTCGCGAGCCTGAATCCAATGACTGGCCCGTTCAGCTCTCTCGGGCCGGGCCAGCGTACTGGCGCTGAACTCGCTGTAACGGAGATAAACAACAACGACGACTACGACTTCGAGTTCGAGCTGGTGACGGGCGATACAGAGACTGAGGCCGGGGCCGCACAGTCCGAGGCCCAGCGTGTCGTTCAGGAAGAGGGGGCAGAGTTCGTGTTCGGTGCGATTTCAAGCTCCGTTGCGCTCGGGCTGAACGACTTTGCCGCGCAATCTGAGCATATCTACTTCCCAGGCGGCGCAGCGGTTCCGATCACCGGGTCTGCCTGCAACGAATGGGTGTTCCGCTTTGAAACGAACACTGCACAGATCGCTGAGGCGATATCGGCGTATTCAGTCAACAATCTGGGGAACAACGTCTGGTTCCACTACGCGGACTACGCGTACGGCGACTCGGTGTACAACCGCACGAGCAGACGAATGGAGAGTGCCAGTGACGACTACACCGAGGTCGGGACATCAACGTCGGCGTTGGGTGCCAGCAACTACGGCTCGTTCATCACGCAGATCAGCAACTCCGACGCTGACGTGGTCGTGTTGGGGATGACCGGTGGTGATCTGGTGAACTTCACTAACCAGGCCGCAGATCAGGGCCTCACCGACCAGATGGCTGTTGTCGGTCCGACCCAGACGTTCCAGAGCGTCCGTGCCGGGACCGGGTCGAACAGCGTCGGCACCTTCGGCGGCGCTCGGTATGACCCCTCGCTCGAGACCGGGGACAATCAGGCATTCGTCGAGGCCTACGCCAGCGAGAACGACAGAGAGCCCGGCAACTTCGCCCGCGTCGGCTACGACTCGATACGGCTGATGGCCAAAGGAATGAACGAAGCCGGGAGCACCGAACCGGGGGATGTCCGGGACGCCCTCGAAGGAGGCACGTTCACGACAGTGCTTGGGGATATCACGCTTCGGGAGAGCGATCACCAGGCCACCAATCCGACGTGGATGGCCGAACTCGTCGAAGGCGATGGCGACACAGCGGATGTCGAACTCCTCGAACAGGTCCCGGGTTCGGAGACGCTGCCACCAGCCAGTGACCTCGGCTGTGAGATGTAGGTAGCACAATGGTTGCTGCCGACTTCATCGAACAACTGCTGAATGGCCTCACCCTGGGGATGGTTTACGTCCTGCTAGCCGCCGGCCTATCGGTCATTTTCGGCGTGATGGACGTGATCAACTTCTCCCATGGCGAACTGTTCGCACTCGGTGCGTATTTCTCCCTCAGCATCATCGCGCCGTTCGGCGCGGGGACTGGGTTCTGGATCGCGATAGTGGTTGCACCGGTCGCCGTCGGCCTCATCGGTGCCGCTATCGAGCGAACGACTGTCCGACCGCTGTACGGTCGAGACCCGTTATATCACATTCTCCTGACGTTCGGGCTCGTGCTCGTGATCAACGACGGTATCCGTCTTATCTGGGGGACACAGCAACGACAGCTAGCTGTCCCGGAGTATCTGAGTCGGCCAGTGTCCATACTGGGCGTCCAGGTGTCCGTGTACAATTACTTCATGATCGTCTTTGCGGCGCTGCTCGCGGTCGTGACGTGGTACCTGCTGAACCGGACGAAGTACGGGATGATCATTCGTGCCGGATCGCAGGACCGCGAAATGGTCCGCAACGTCGGTATCGACATCGACCAGTACTACACGCTGGTCTTCGGTGTCGGTGCGGCGCTCGCTGCCGTCGCCGGGATCGTCCTCGGCGGCTACCAGAACGTGAACACCGGCATGGGGAACAGCGTCATCATCCCGGCGTTCGTTGTCGTCGTCCTCGGCGGCCTCGGTAGCTTCAGGGGTGCCGTCTTCGGCGGGTTGCTCGTCGGTGTCGTCCAGACGCTGATGCGGGCCTACAGTGGGTCTGTCGTGGCAACGGTCGGCGATGTCACGCTGAGCGTTCCCAATCTCGAGGGGTTGACTGTGTACCTGCTCATGATCGCCGTGTTGCTCGTGAAACCGCAAGGACTGTTCGGAACGCGAGGTGACGAGTCGGAAAGCGAGGGCGAGATCCTCGTCGGGGGGTACGGCGGGGTACTGGCGGACAGCACACGGGTACGGCTCGGCGGTATCGCCGTTGTCGCGCTCGCGCTCGCCCCACTCGCGATTCTGTTCATGGGCGACCAGTACTACCTCGTCGTTCTCAACGAGATCCTGATCTGGGCTATCTTCGCACTGAGTCTCGATATCGTGATGGGCTATGCCGGCCTGGTCCCCCTGGGCCACACGATGTTCTACGGCGTCGGTGCGTACACCGCCGCGCTCGTCATGTTGCACTATTCGCAGTCGGTTTTCGTCGTGTTGCTCGGGGCGATTCTCATCTGTGCTGTCCTAGCTTGGATCGTCGGCAGCCTCTCGATTCGGGTCTCCGGCGTGTACTTCGCCATGATCACGCTGGCGTTCGCGGAACTGCTCTACAGCGCTGTGTTCAAGTTCGACTTTACCGGCGGGAGCGACGGCCTGCTCGGCTTCGAAGCGTTCCTCGGATTCGGTACTGTCGGGGCGTCGCTCTCGAACATCGAGTTCGGGCTCCTCGGCTACGAACTCGGACAGCAGTTCGTGTTCTACTATCTCGCCTTGCTCATCGCCCTGCTGTCGTTCCTGTTCGCTCGGCGCATGATGAACGCGCCGTTTGGCAGTGTCCTGCAGTCGATTCGGGAAAGCGAGGAGCGAGCGGAGTTCATCGGCTATGACGTCAACAGATACAAGCGCCGGGCGTTTGTCATCAGCGGCGGAATGGCTGGACTGGCTGGCGGCCTCCTCGCAATCAGTCCGTCGACAGTCATCATTTCACCGGACCAGACCCTCAACTGGATCCACTCTGGTGAAGTCATCGTCATTGCGCTGTTTGGCGGAATGGGGACACTGTACGGTCCCATGATCGGCTCCGGTGTCTTCTTCGGTGCCGAGGAGTTCCTCTCGTCGTACACCGACCAGTGGCGGCTTATCATCGGGACGATGTTTATCCTGTTCGTGCTGTTCGTCCCACGCGGTATCGTATCGATTCCGTCTCTCGTCGCACAACGGCTGGAGACGGCCAACAACGCGGACGGTCCTGTCGACATGGATGAGCCGGAAGTGAGAAGCGATGACTGAGACTGTACTCGAAACGGACGGACTGACGAAGCGGTTCGGCAAGCTCACCGCCGTTGACGACGTGTCGCTGTCGGTTGCGGACGGTGAGTTCAGGAGCGTTATCGGGCCAAACGGGGCCGGGAAGACAACGACGTTTAATCTCATCACTGGCGCACTATCGCCGTCAGCGGGTGTCGTGCGGTTCAAAGGTGAGGACATCACTGACGTCGCGCCACACGAACGGGTTGGCCGCGGACTGGGCCGCTCGTTCCAGATTACGAACGTTTTCGGCGGTCTCACCGTTCGAGAAAACGTGCGGCTGGCAGCACAGTCCGTCCACAGTGACGAGATCAATCCCAGCGAAGCGCTGTTCCGTGACAAGAACGGCTTCGACGAGATCACGGAGCAAACCGGGACGGTGCTGGAACAGATCGGGCTCCAAGACAGGGCTGACGAGCACGCGGAGGCCCTGGCGTACGGCGATCAGCGACGACTCGAACTGGGGCTCGTGCTGGCGACAGACCCCGCCCTCGTCATGCTCGACGAACCGACCGCCGGAATGAGTAGCGAGGAAACACAGGCCACGATGGACCTCATCGATGAGGTCCTCTCGGATCGGTCGTTGATGCTCATCGAACACGATATCGACCTCGTGATGCGTGTCTCGGACCGGATTACTGTCCTTACTCGCGGCGAAGAACTCGCAAGCGGGACACCCGACGAGATCGCAAACAACGAAGACGTCCGCGATGCGTACCTCGGTGGTGTCCGAGAATGACTGACCCGCTCCTCTCTCTCGAAGATGTCCGGGCCGGGTACGGGATGACCGAGGTGCTACAGGGCGTCTCGATGGATGTCGAACGCGGAAGCGTTGTGTCGCTGGTCGGGCGCAACGGCGTCGGCAAGACGACGACGCTACGGTCGATTGTCGGTAACATCACCCCGACTGGTGGGTCAATAACGTTCAACGGCGAGGACATCACGACACGCAACTCCGAGGCGACGATCCGGAGCGGCATCGGGTTCGTTCCCGAAGAGCGACGGATCTTCCCCGAGTTGACCGTCCGAGAGAACATCAGAATGGGTGAAATCGGTGCCGAGTCGCCTGATGGGCCGTCAGTCGACGACGTACTGGATATGTTCGAGAACCTCGCGGAGCGAGAACACAAGGACGGGTCGGTCCTTTCCGGTGGCGAACAGCAGATGCTCGCGGTCGGCCGCGCCCTGACTGCCGACCCGGATCTGTTGTTGCTTGACGAACCGACGGAAGGGCTCGCACCCTATGTCGTCCGGCAGATAGAGGACCTGATCCTCGAACTGAACGAACAGGGTATCACGGTGCTGGTCGTCGAGCAGAACATCCCGGTCGCACTGGCGGTCTCGGAGTACACGTACATCCTCGAAAAGGGCGAGATCGTCCACGAGGGGACTGCGGCGGAGATCCAGAACAACGAGGACGTACTCGACAGACACCTCGGCGTCGGTGTCACTGACTGACTATGGCGACAATCGCCGGGCACGACCCGATCCCCGGTCACTAGCCGTATAGCGCAGGGCCCCGTTCGAGACGGGGCTTACCGACCATAGTTCGAGCCCCATGCACCGAGCGGTAACGACCACTAGAGTGCTAACACATCAAGAGTGTCAACATATAACACGGTCAGTTCTATTCTATTGAATCGGCTTCTATCGTGCTATAGCGTTGTTCCGAAGGGATTCGAACGGTCTCACAGGTGTCTTGCCCAGATCAGTGGTGTTCGAGTCAGTAGAACTACTGATACGAGAGATTCACCTGTAGCTCGCCGGAGATCCCACGGATAAGGTCGGTCAGTTCGTTTTCGATGCGTTCGGAGTCCAGCCGGTTCGCTGGTCCCGACACGCTGATGGCACCGTACGTGTTGCCGGCGTTGTCTACCAGCGGGGCACCGACGCCGGCTACGCCTTCGAGGAACTGGTCGATGCCGTAGGCGACGCCGCGGTCCTGAATCTCGTCGAGTTCTGCTTCGAGTTCCTGCCGCTCCCGACCGTCGGGGAGGGGGTAGTCGTAGCTTTCGAGGATTGTCTCCCGCCGGTGTTTCGGCAACACTGAGAGGATTGCCATGCCACCAGCGAGCCTGTACAGTTCGGTGTACTGGCCGATCTGTGAGTTTGTCTGAATCGCCCGACTGCCGAGCGCTTTGGCCAGGAAGACCGCCTTTCCGTTCTCTTCGACGATCCACCACGCTTTCTCGTCGGTTTCGTCGGCTATCTCGTTCAGTTTCGGGGCGACCTCCTGGTACATCTCCTGCCGCTCGCGGACTTTCATCCCGATATCCAGAAACCGCAAGCTCAGCCGATACGCCTTGTTCTGGTCCTGGACGACGTAGCCTCGGCTCTGGAGTGTCGAGAGATGAACGTGGACTGTGCTCTTGGGCATCTCCACCCGCTCTGCCAGCTCAGTGACGCCGAGTGCCTGTTCCGTTTTCAGTGCTTCAATAATGTCCAGCACCCTCCCGGCGGACTCTATCGGACCTTGTCCTGTCATACGCGTATATTCGGCTAACTGTTTATAAAATTATTCAACAAGATTGAACTCTGTGTCCGGGGACTGTGTTATCAGGTGTATTCCCAGTGGCATCGCGACGACTGCACCATGATATACTACCCAAAACTCGGCAATCCAGTGACTCTCCTAAATTCCGTCCGTCCGTTTACGTGCCTACTGATCACTGTATTGCCACTGAGAAACGGAGTAAGGCGGCGTCGTCCCGGTGCTCTAATGCCGGCCGATGCAGATGTCGGACGTGGCACTTGCTGTACACCAGGATGTTCAATCAGCTTGAACTCGGCCGCAGCATACGAAATACAAATGAGAATATAGCGAGGATAGCAGCGTTACCGGGACTAGTCCTGTCACGGTCCCCCAGTCCGTTTCGATTCGCCCTGTTCGTGCTCAGCACTCTCCTTGCACAACCGCAATCGCTTCTCGTATCGCCTCGATACTGGTCTGCACTCCAACGCCGACACTATCACCTACGGCCGGTAACTCTCAGGCTGATTCTGAATTAGATAATAGATGTACGCCTGTTATCCTATGGCTGTATCTCTGAGGTATGTGCGCTCCAGAGCGCAGTGCAACCATCCGGCCTACAGTGAGGGTTGTTCACAGGTGTTGAATCTCAGTCAGGGTTGCATCTGTCTCTCCCCTGCTCCCGACGCCTAGTGAGACGTGTAGAGCAGTCGACGACTTCGATAATATTTGTACGCCTGTTATCTGATGGCCATGCGGATGTCGTATTACGAAATACAGTGCCGTTGTGGTACTGACCCCTCACAACGACAACAGTTCATATCGCAAGTGACTGCGCCTCGCTGGTGACTGCGTGAATAAATTTCACATTACGAAACGAACTCCCACACCCGCTCGCAGAGCGGAAATATTGAATACTGAGCAAGCACGTCTCAGACCATCTCGTCAGCAAGCCCTGCTCACAGAGCCGTCAAAATGGGTCGGTTCCGCGCTGGTCCTCCCAGTGGCTCCTTTGGTATTCTTCCGGCCGTCACTACCACTGGTACCCTTCTCGGGTATTCTCAAGCCACGTTCTATCGGCCGTCGCGGAATGAGAAAAATCAGGCTGCAACCGGATTCTCTTCGTCGATTTCCGTTTCACTGTTCTTGATCGCAGTGCCGGAGTCCGCATCAAACAGATGGATGACCTCCTCTGGGAACCGCAATCCGACCGTGACGCCATTCCCGAGGTTTGCTCCATCCTCGACGGTGACCGTATACTGCTGCCCGTCGATAGTCACGTACACATGAAACAGGTCCCCAAGTGGCTCGACGACGTCGACGGTCGCGGTAACGGTCTGCTCCGGGCCAGTCGCGGTGTTGAGCTGAATATCTTCAGGCCGGACACCGAGGATGACTTCCTCGTACCCGTCGAGCTGGGCGGCGGTTTCAGCGGACAGCTCGTAGGTAAACTCCTGGTGCACTAGCGACCCGTCCTCGACAGCGGCAGGAATGAAGTTCATCGAGGGCGACCCGATGAACCCGGCGACAAACCGATTGGCTGGACGGTGATAACACTCCAGTGGCGTTCCAACCTGCTGTAACACGCCATCGTCCAGAATAGCGATACGGTCGCCCATCGTCATTGCCTCCGTCTGGTCGTGAGTAACGTAGATCGTTGTCACGTCGAGTTCGTTCTGGAGGCTCTTTAGCTCGGTCCGCATTTTCGTCCGGAGCTTGGCATCCAGATTGCTCAGTGGCTCGTCCATCAAGAACACCGCTGGGTCCCGAACGATTGCTCTCCCGAGCGCCACCCGCTGTTGCTGGCCCCCAGATAGCTCCTTTGGCGGATCATCAAGCAAGTCCTCGATGCCCATCATCTCGGCTGTCTCGGTTACACGCTGTTCAATCGTTTCTGTATCTAGGTCCGTCGTCATCTTCAACCCGAACGACATGTTCTCCTCTGCGGTCATATGTGGATAGAGCGCGTAGTTCTGAAAGACCATCGCGATATCGCGGTCACGGGGCTCGGTGCCGATGACAGACTCGTCTCCGATCAGAATATCACCCTCAGTCACCGTCTCAAGCCCGGCGACCATCCGCAAGGTTGTCGATTTTCCACAGCCGGATGGGCCGACCAGTACCAGAAACTCGCCGTCGTTTAGCGACATATTCACCGTATCGACAGCGACAACCTCGTCGCTCCCGTCGGAGAACGTCTTGACAAGGTTATCGAGCTCTAACTGTGCCATGCGATATCTGTTATTGTTCCACAGAGATATATAATAGTTTGTGTTTTTCGATTATAGATGGGAATCTTTCATATACCTGGAGCGGGTTTGAGTTCGTATACGGGACTAGCGGTAGTGAAAAGAGCACAACTATGGTTCCATTCACAACAGAGTCAGAGTCGGTGTATCGTCAGTTGGGTGTCACGCCGGTCGTCAATGCAGCGGGCACAAAAACGCGGATTGGCGGCAGCCTCATTCGAGAGGAAGCCGCGGACGCCATGCGCGCTGCTGCCGACGAATTCGTTCAGCTGAGTGATCTAGAGGCAAAGGCTTCCGAACAGATCGCTGAAATCGCCGGGTCGGAAGCCGGATACGTTTCGCCGGGTGCTGAGGCCGGCCTGTTGTTGGCCGCGGCTGCCGCAATCGCGGGGGACGACCCGGAGACCATGTCGGAGTTACCCCATCCGACAGACGCACCAAACGACATCGTGATGCCCCGGACTCACCGGACGGGGTACGACCACGCACTGCGAGCGGCTGGCGCAAACATTGTCGATGTCGGGACAAACGATTACCATCTCGGCACTGGCGCAACAAACGTGGAACCCTGGGAGATCGAAAGCGCCATCGACGAAAACACTGCCGGGGTCGCGTACGTCCAGAAAACATACACACAGCCGGACCTCTCGACTGTCTCGGAGATCGCACACCGACACGATGTTCCCGTGATTGTCGACGCTGCCGCCGAGGTGCCGCCCATTGAGAACCTCTCTCGTTTCGTCGAGCAGGGAGCGGACATGGTGGTGTTCAGCGGTGGCAAAGGAATCCGCGGCCCACAGACGACGGGTATCATCGCCGGCAAACGTCAGTATATCCGTTCAATCGCTGTGCAGCACCAGGATATGCACGTCGACCGCCGGGTTTGGAACCCACCCAGCTCGCTTATCGATACGGAACGGTTCGATGGGGTTCCCAGACAGGGAATCGGACGGTCGCTCAAGGTCGGCAAGGAGGAACTTGTCGGCCTCATTCGCGCGCTAGAACTATTCATCGAAGAGGATCAGGAAGCGCTTGTCGCCGAGTGGGAGAACCTCGCCGAAAACATGGCGAGCCAACTTGAGGCAGCGGGCGTAGAGACCACAGTTGTTGCTGGTGGTGAGCAGAGTGTTGCTCCACGGATCATTGTGGATATAACTCCCTCCCAATCGACTCTTTCGGCAGCCGCGTTGGTGTCAGAACTGCAGCGCGAGGACCCACGCGTGTATGTCGGCGAGGACCGCATCGACGAGGGCGAGATTGTTCTCAACCCGATGTGTCTCGACGAAGACGGTGCTGCGTACGTCGTCGACCGCCTGCTCACACATCTGTAACAGAGAAAAGATATAAATAATAACTTACAATACCATAGCATAGTATGGACGTCCTCGTAGTAGTTGCCCACCCAGACGACGCAGATGTCTTCTGTGGCGGTACGATAGCAAAGCACGCTGAACGCGGTGACGAGGTCAGTATCGTACACATGACTCGGGGAGAGTACGGCGGGCTGCGAACGGACTCACAGGAAGCCGTCGGGAGAGTCCGCGAACAGGAGGCCCGCGCCTCGGGGGCAGTGTTAGGCGCGTCGGAAGTCGCGTTCCTCGAGTTCAAAGACGGGCGGATCACTTACTCCCTGGAGAACCGTGTAGAGATGGTGGATGTAATCCGGGAGTACGACCCGGACATCATCCTCACGCACTACAAAGACGATCTGCATCCAGACCACCGAGCGACGTCACGGTTAGTGACGGACGCGTACTACATGGCTTCGCTCCCCCTCGTTGAGACGGATTTCGAACCCTGTGATCCGGACAACATCTACTACTTCGGCAAGCCGACATCGGAGTTTACCCCCTCCATGTTCATCGATATCGATGGGTACCTGGAACAGAAGGTCACAGCGATCAAGAAACACGAGTCTCAGGTAGAGTTCCTCGTCGAGCACGGCGGCATCGACGCCGAGTTCGACAACCTCATCGACGGACTTCGCGCCGAGAATCTCGTGTTCGGGAAACAGGCCGGGGCCCGCAGTGCGGAGGGGTTCGTCCCGCTGCACGAGTCCGCACAGGAGTTTCTCGGATAAGGTCGCTGGCGTTTCACGAGCACTGTCGTTGAAGCGACCTCAGTCGGGAATCGTGACCGGAAGCGTCCCCGTTGGGTCGACTGTCCCTGCCAGTGTTTTCGCCGCTGCCTGAATCGCACCTGGTGAGTAGCCGTAGGTCGTCAAAAACGTGGCCGCATCTGGACAGACAGAGAGGTCGTATGGGTTCCGTACGGCAAGGACTGCCAGCTGGTCGTGGTGCGCAATGAGCGTCCGGAGCGTCGCTGCCTGTGACTCGTTTGCCAGGGCATCGTAACTGACAGCGACAATCTGCTCGTTCTCTGCCGCTATCTCGACAGTCTCACCGGTCGCCACTGTATGGGTCGTGATTTCAAACCCGACCTCGCTGAGCGCAGCAGAGACCGCCTCTGGGTCGTAGCGCTCGTCCTCGGCGGGCGACCCCCGCGTTCCGGTAAAGCTGACCACATGCAGGTGACGCGACGTATCGAACGGCACTGTCTCGCTGTCGTCCCTGACGAGTGTTACCCCACAGTTTGCGATTTCAGTTGCAAGCTGTTTCGATTCGGGCGCACAGCGATTCCACTCCGGCTTTTCGGCAGTCTCAGATGCACCTATCCGTTGCTGTTTACAACGCCGGATGCGCTGCAGCGACCGGTCGATTCGCTCCTCGGTAAGCCGTCCCGTTCGGACGGCGGTAAGCACGGCCTCAATCGCTGCACGCTGTCGCTCGAGCGTATGTGAAACAGTGACGATATCACACCCGGCCTCGATTGCACGGACAGCCCCTTCGGCGGGACCGACGCCTTCGGCAATCGCGTCCATCTCGAGACAGTCCGTGACGAGTAACCCATCAAACCCCAATTGCTTTCGAAGCAGTGCTGTCTGGACTGCCGACGATATCGTCGCTGGCAGTTCCGCGTCGCCTGTTATCGCCGGAAAGGCAACGTGTGTGGTCATGATCGCGTCGATACCGCTCTGTATCGCCGCTTCGAACGGTGCGAACTCCACGCGTTCCAGTCGGGACCGCTCGTGGGCGACCACCGGCAGGTCGAGATGTGAATCGACTGCCGTGTCGCCATGACCGGGGAAATGCTTCCCACAGGCCGCGACAGCCACGGACTGGAGGCCCTGGGCCATGGCTGCGCCCAGCGCGGCCACGCGCTCGGGATTTTCACCGAAGGATCTGACACCGATTACGGGGTTGTCCGGGTTGTTGTTGACGTCGAGGACTGGCGCGAGGTTCAGATTGATCCCGAGGCTCCGTAGCTCCCGTCCGACGGTCGCACCTGCTTTCCGAGCCATCGCTTCGTCATCGCAGGCCCCAATGAGCATCTGACTCGGCAGTTGCGTGCCCCAGTTGAGGCGTGAGACGACGCCGCCCTCCTGGTCGGTGGCGACGAACAGTGGGAGGCCAGCGCCGACTGCTGTGGCTTCTGACTGCAACTCCGCCGAGAGGGCTGCCACCTGCGCCGGCGACGTAATATTTCGGGTGAAATAAATGATGTTGCCGAGGTTGTACTCACGAATCAGTTCCCGTATCCCAGCAGTCGGTTCGGTGCCATCAAAGCCAGCCATGAATAACTGGCCGACTTTCTGTGTTAATGGCATACTCGCCACCGTCTGAGTCTGCATATAACAACATCCGACGTGCTGGGGATATAAAACTACGTTTGGAATCGCGAACCGCCACAACACTGGAGCCGAAGATTACTGCTTGACACTCCCGGACGTCAGCCCGGAAACGATCTGCCGCTGGAACACGACGAAGATTGCGAGCAGTGGGACAGCGGCGAGCGTCGAGGCAGCCATCATCTGGCCCCACATCGTCTGATCCTGCTGCTGGAAGTTCTGAATCCCAATGGAGAACGGCGTGACGTTGTCGGTCGCCAGGACCGACGCGAAAAGCACCTCGTTGAACGCGAGCAGGAACACGAACATCCCAGTCGCAGCCAGGCCCGGTGCTGCAAGCGGCATGACGACGCGGAACAGGGCCTGTGTCCGCGTACAGCCGTCGATCCGCGCGGCTTCCTCCAGCGCGGTCGGTATCGTGTCGAAGTACCCACGAAGCATCCAGATGGTGAACGGGACGGTAAACGTCGTATAGAGGAATATCATTCCATGGTACGTGTCTTTCATCGGAACGTTCGCCGACTGGTCCATGACGATGAACAACAGAAACATCGGGATGAGGATGAGTACTCCGGGGATCATCTGCGTTGCGAGTGCCCCCATCTCGAATTTCTCCTTGCCAGGGAACTCATATCGCGACAACGAGTAGGCAGCCAGTCCACCGATGAGCAGCGAAAGAACTGTTGTCACGCTCGAAATGACCAGGCTGTTAACGTAGTAGTCGACGAGCGGGAACCGCTGGAACATCAGGAAGTAGTTCTGGACATAGGGGTCCGCCGGAATTATGTCAAGCCCGAGTTGCAGCACTTCATCGCGGGTTTTGAACGACGTCGTGAACATCATCCAGACGGGGAATATCGCGAATATGAGAACAAGGATGAGCACGGAGCGCCAGAGCAGTTGGTACACGAGCTCTTTACCATCGGCAGTCAGCCGCATTTCGTCGGGCACCATCGTACTTTCTGACCCGACAGCAGCCATGAGCGAACTGAGCATCTCAGATAGCCCCTCCGTCGTAGCTAGACGCCACAACGCGCTTGTAATAGACGTATGCGATGGTCATAGAGAACAGGAACAGCATCGCGCTGAGCGCGGACCCGATCCCGTATGCACTCTGTTTGAAGCCAAAGGAGTAGATGAGCAACATCAGGACGTTCCCCGATTCGCTCGGTGACCCTCCCAGCAAAATATACGGGACGGGGAAGTTGATGAAGGTCCAGAGGATCAACAGCAGCAGAATGACGGCAGAGACAGGCTTCAACTGTGGCAGCGTCACGTACCGCAGCTTCCCCCATCGGCCGGCCCCGTCTATCTCTGCAGCCTCGTACAATTGCTCCGGTACCGACTGCAGTCCGGCGTACAACATGATCGCCGCATACGGGAAGTTCCGCCAGACGTTCGCGATGATTATCGCGTACAGTGAGTTTGGACCCAGTAGCCAGAACAGGGACCCCTCGATGAGTCCGGCCTGCCGGAGTAACGCGTTGATGACTCCAGTATCGCTCCGGAACATCATCCGCCAGGTGAGAAGCGTGACGACAACCGGTGTCACGTACGGAATCAGAATCACGGTCCTCGCGACAAGCTTCCCCCGGAATTGCTTATCGAGGGTGAGTGCGGTGACGAGCCCGAGAACGTACGTCCCTACGACCGAGCCAACCGTGTACAGAATGGTGACTTTGAGCGAGTTCCAGAACTGTGCGCCATAGATCGTATCCTTCTGGAAGACCTTCGCGAAGTGGTCAAGCCCGACGAACGTCTCTGGGCGGAACCAGTCAGTGTATCTGAGCGACGGGAACTCGTAGAAGCTCATAACGAACCCGAGGATGACTGGAATCCCGTGGACGAGAAGCATCATTGCCAGAGCCGGGGCAATGAGCTTGAGTCCGAAGCGCTGGCTTGCAGGTAACGAGCTAACGTATGGGATATGAACCGCTGGGAGTCGACGTCTGACTCGCTGGTACGCGGACAGGAGCATACACAATCGATTATTATGCAATGTATTTAACCGTTCTGCACGACGCTAGAGTGACACGGTCCCGACACAAAGCTATAGTAGCCATTGAAAATCAATGCACACCTGATCGCACGACGGCAGTGCGATCAGTGTGGACATCGTTTCAATTGTTACTATAGTAGCTATTCGACCGGACAAGCACAGAACCACACTGAAACGCCTGTTTTCCGAGGTTATCCTTGAAGCGCGTTTTCTGCCTGCATCGCAGCCTGTTGGAGTGCCTTCTCGGTATCGCCTTCGGACCAGGAGTCCGTTGCTGCCTTCGTGAGTACCTTCGTGACAGCCCCCTTGATCGCTCCGGAGACATCACCCCAGCCCACGACTTGCGGCGCTGTCTTGGCGTTTGTGTTGTTCAGAACGTCTTCACTGAAGGACTGATACAGCTCACCCTGGAAGGCGTCTTGCTCGAAGCTACTCTTGATCGTCGGCAAGAAGCCAGAGCCCTTCGCGAGTTCTGCGTTGACCTCCGGCTGCATCAGATACTCGATGAACGTCGCGGCTTCGCTCTTCTTCTTCGTCCAGGGATGGATGCCCATGAGGTTCACTCCGAAGAAGGTCGACGACTCTCCCCGGGGACCGGCCGGCGGCTTGCCGACGCCGAGTTCGGCGTCGATATCGTTTGCTACTCTGAGCCCCTGCCACGTCGAGGCTATCCGTTTGCTGCTAAACGCGTTGTTCCGTGCAACGCCGTTCCACTCGACTGACGCCTGTGGGGACGCCTTGTGCGTCGTCGACAGGTCCTTGTAGAAATTCAGCGCCTCCACCGCCGCGTCACTGTCGAATGTCGGCTTGGACCCGTCGATCACGCTCCCGCCGTTTTGCCAGATGAGCATCATATAGTACTGGACGACTGCCCAGTTGTTCGCCCCCGGAATGCCGAACAGGTATCTCGTGTTGTAGCCTTCCTGTTCCCACTTTTCGGCCTGCGTGTTGTACTTCGACGCATCATTCGCGAGTTCGTCCCAGGTCGACGGAGGGCCATCGATACCGGCTTCCTCGAACAGCGATTTATAATAAATGTGTCCGCGGGGTCCCCAGAACCAGGGGAACCCAGCCCGGACGCCGTCGAATTTACCGATCTGAAGCGGTGACTCGTAGATATTGTCTGTCGGCATCGAGACGCCGGCTTCTTCGAGGTCCATCCAGCCGTCGGAATTGACCTGTTGTGGCATCCACGTCGATGCGATCTCTTCGACGTCCGGACCGGTCCGGGTGGAGATACTGTTGTTTTGCTTCTTCCGAGCGACGCCCCAGCCCATCGTCTCGAAATCCACGCTGATCCCGTGTTCTTTCTTCAGTATGGGATTGTGCTTCTCGTAGAACGTCTCAATGTGGTCATTGACGAAGTGACGGACTGTGAGGGTGGTTATATCATTCGATTGCTCCCCGGTGCTCGCGCCAGAGTCGCCGTCCCCGCCATCCCCGGAGGTACTCTCTGAACTTTCGTTGCCGCCACAGCCCGCGAGCAGCGTGACTGTTGCCGCTCCGGCGCTTTTGATGAAGCGACGTCGCTTGCCACTCCGCAAACTACTGTCTGACATATGCTATCACCAACGACCCATGTAGTATATATAATTAATTGTTTAGGATATTCTTCGTAACACTGTGTTCCTGTGGGCTATCACAAATACCTATCGTATGGTTTTATAATACACTGCCATCAATTGGTAATCTAAGTGATCGCAGAGAGGCTTCGGTCAGTCAGACAGTTGCTGGCTGACCGAAGCCTCTGCCGGCGTTGTCGCTGAAACAACTGACCACAGTGCCGTCCCATGAACATCAAAACATGACCACACACGCAGTCTACGACGAGATCCGTTCCGGTATCGACCGACTGAACGATTTCGAACTGAGCACGCACGACCTTTCCGAGCCACGCGAGCGTATTGCACACGCTGACCGAGTCCACTTCATCGGCTGTGGATCCTCGTACTGGACCGGCGTGATCGGTCAGTATGCGTCTTTCCAGAGCGGCATCGATGCAACGGCGCACGCCGCGTCAGAATATCTGTTCGCCGGTCCGCCGATTACTGAGGAAACGGTTGTCGTCGCCTACTCCCAGTCCGGCGAAACGTCTGAAACCGTTACAGCCGCTCGCCGAGCAAAAGAGGGAGGTGCATTCGTTATCGGTATTACAAACAGCGCCGATTCGACGCTGGGGTCTGTAGCGGACGAGATCCTCGTCACGCCGGCGGGGACCGAGAAAGCAGTCCTTGCTACCAAAACAGTCGATGCCGCGTTGATGCTGACGTTCTCGCTGCTCGAAAGCAAATACAGTGAGTACACACCGAGCGAACTGCAACGCACATGCCGGAACGTCATCGACCAGGACTTTCAGGCAGCCGTCGCTGTCCTCGCGGAGGCCAAGACACTCTACACTCTCGGACAGGGGATCGAATATGGGCTTGCAGGCGAGGCGGCGACGAAGTTCGGCGAGGGTGCACTGTTGCATACGACAGCACTCCCGACACCGGAAATCAGCCACGGTCCCATCGCAAACGCTGCCGGTGAGCCGGCACTCGTCATTGCGACCCGAGAATCGAAGTCATCGTTGACCAGCGAGGTCGTTTCAAAGCTACGCGACGCCGGAGTGATCACAATTGTCCTGCGGCGGCCGACGAACGACTACGGTGGAGACATCTCAATCAAACTCCCGTCCCGATCACCGGACCACCCGATAGTCCCGTTGAAGATCCTGCAATCGCTCACGTACAAGACGGCCGTCAAGAAGGGATACAATCCGGACGATCCACCGGAACTCTCGAAACATATCGAGTGGAGTGCGCTGGGATAGCTGGCTACACCAGCAACCCTAGCGAATGGCACGTATCGATCATCGATGAGAAGCAACGAATTGAAACGGCTAACTCACACTGGTCTCTTTTCCGCCCTCTGGAGTCCTGTCGATAGCTGACAGCGGTGACGACCGTCACGATACACAGCCGCACAACCGATATGTAAACCCAGTGGGAGCTGGATTATGCAGATTATATCATGAAGGTTAATCACACTCCGGATACGATGCGGCAGTATGCAAATCACCGGATACGAACTGTTCGAAATCCCTCCCCGCTGGGTCTTCCTGAAACTAGAAACCAACACCGGAGTTCTGGGGTGGGGTGAGCCCGTCATCGAGGGGAGAGCGAAAACAGTTCGAGCGGCGGTCGAGGAGATGCTGGACCAGTATCTCATCGGGAAGGACCCGTTTAGAATCGAGGATCACTGGCAAGCGCTGTACCGTGGCGGGTTCTATCGCGGCGGACCGATCCTGATGTCTGCCATCGCTGGTATCAATCAGGCGCTCTGGGATATCAAGGGGAAACACTTCGGTGCACCTGTGTACGAACTGTTGGGTGGGAAGAGCCGTGATAAGGTTAGAGTGTATAAGTGGATCGGCGGTGACCGGCCGGAGGATGTCGCTGCAGAAGCGACGCGGTTAGCCGAGGCCGGCTACACCGCACTCAAAATGGATGCGACGAATCAGACCCGGTTCATCGAAACGAAGGCGTCGCTCGACGAGATCACAGAACGGATTCAGCACGTTCGAACAGCGGTGGACGACCGAGTGGATCTCGGGATCGATTTCAGAGGCCGAGTATCAAAATCGATGGCCAAGACCCTCACCAACCGCCTCGAATCCGTCGAACCGATGTTCATCGAAGAGCCAGTGCTTCCCGAGAACATCGAACACCTTCCGAACATCGCGGCACAGACACGCGCACCAATCGCAGCAGGTGAGCGACTGTACTCGAGATGGGATTACAAAGACCTCCTCAAAACGGGGGCGATTGACGTGATTCAGCCCGATGTCTCTCACGCAGGCGGTATTTCAGAGATGGTCAAACTTGCTAACATGGCGGAGTCACACGACGTCGCCATTGCACCGAACTGCCCACTGGGTCCAATTGCGCTGGCTGCGTCGATCCAGGTGGATACGGTCGTTCCGAACCTGTTAGTCCAGGATCAGGGGTTCGACGTCCACTCTGAGACGACCAGTCCCGCACACGACCTGCTGAATTCGAACCCGTTTGCGTTCGACGACGGCTACCTGAAGACGCTGGACGGCCCGGGACTGGGTATCGACGTAGCGCTAGACGTTGTTCGGGAGAAAGCAGAGGCCGATCTCGACTGGCACAACCCGATATGGCGGCACGAGGACGGTAGCGTCGCCGACTGGTAACGATCGTTTCATAATAATAAAAACTTAAGCTATAGACGGGAGTAGTAATCTTATGCCCGATAAAACTGAGACAGCAACACTTTCGGCACCGATGAAGACGTTCGCCATCGTCGACGTGCTCAGAGACGCCGACGGGCCGCTTGGCGTCTCAGAGGTGGCCGAGCAACTCGGGTACACTCGGAGTACGACATACAAGCACCTGAATACGCTGTTGCAGTCAGGCTACGTTACAAAGAGTACAGGAAACTATCAGCTGACGTTACAGTTTGCCGATATCGGCGAACACGTTAAATCTCAGGCCCCCATCTACCACGACACGAAGCCCCAGATAGACCAGATATCAGCGACGACCGGCGAGTCTGCCGGACTGGTTATCAAGTGCGAAAAGCAAATTGCCGACGTCTATCACACCGCTGTTGACGACTCTCCGAGACACGTAAACTCCCCGTGTTTTCACTGCAGCGCTCCGGGAAAGGCAATCCTCGCGGCGACCGACCCAGAGGCGGTCGATGCTATTTTAGACCACACTGGTCTGCCTGCAATGACCGAGAACACGATTACGGATCGCCAGACGCTCACTGCCGAACTCGACAATATCCGGGACCGAGGTATCGCGTTCGAGCGTCGCGAGCAGTATCCAGACGTAAACTGCGTCGCGGTTCCGATTCAGGACCAGTCTACAACCGCAGCCGTGTACGTGGCAGGACACGCTGAACGGCTGAGCGGGAAGCGGTTACAGGAGGATGTCCCCGGGATGATTCTGAGCGCCGTCAGGCAACTCAATGCGGAGCAAATCTGAGTCATTCGTCAGCCATTCGTGTTCACGGCCATTATCAATATAGCCTGGAATCAGCAATGTTCAGTACAGCCGCAGCAACTCCAGTCCTAGCTGACCGACGGCAGTTTCAGCAATGCCATACATATCCCAACAGAAATTTTTATCCGAGATAGGGTATTTCTTTTAGCGAAACCATTTGAGAGCGAGTGGTGAGCGAAATAACAGCCGTACACATATTATTCTAATTCACTCACCTGAACCTGGCCCTCCTAAATATGCACATATCGTACTGTAGCGGTGCTGCATCGGTTCTTTCTCATCCACTTGCCGTTCACACCGCTGTCGTTCAGTATGCTTCCCGCATCCTCACAGCTTTTCGTAATACGAAATAATTTCGCCGAAGTCCCTCTGTCTATTGGTCGAAACATTCAACTGTTGATGGATGGTGCGTTTCACTCACGGGGATACCTACAACAATGGATGCAATCGCTGTCAAGCGGGGGAAGACTCGACCAGAACGCATCGACATCGAGCGCCCGGAACCGGACGAGGGAGAGGTGCTCGTGCGGACGCTCCGTGTTGGCATCGACGGAACGGACTTTGAGGTGCTATCGGGATCACATGGCGAGTTTCCCGAGGGCAGCGACTACCAGATACTGGGCCACGAGGCCGTCGGCGTCGTGGAGTCCTCGAACGGGACCGCGCTGAACGAGGGAGAGATTGTCGTCCCGACAGTCCGGCGGCCCGCAAACACGTCGAGTCGGTTCTTCGAGAACAACGAGCCCGATATGGCTCCACCAGGTGAGTATGTCGAACGGGGGATTGCGGGGGCGCACGGCTACATGGCCGAGTACTTCACCACACCCGCATCGTTTCTCGTCCCGATCCCGGAATCGCTGGCGGATGTCGGATTCCTGGTCGAACCGATCAGCAATGCCGAAAAGGCACTCGAGTTGGCACAGCGTTCCAGGTCGACCTTCGAGTGGCAGAATGCTTCCGGACTCGTCCTCGGAAACGGACCGCTAGGACTGCTCACATTGGCGATGCTTGCAGACCGGTGTGAGCGGACGTACTGTCTCGGCCGTCGTGAACGGCCGGACCCGACCATCGACATTATCGAGGAACTGGGGGCTACCTACGTTAATTCTCGACAGACGGCCGTCGACGAGATACCCGATGTCCACGAGCCGATGGATCTGGTGTTCGAGGCGACGGGGCACGCAAAACACGCGTTTTCGACGGTCGAGGCACTCGATGCGAACGGAGTCGGGGTCCTCCTTGGCATCCCTGAGGACTGGGAATTTACTGTCAACGGTGGAGCGCTTCACAGGCAGTTGGTCCTCCAGAACAAAGCGTTGCTCGGGAGCGTGAACTCTAACGTCCGGCATTACAAACGCGCTCGTAACACACTTGCAGAATACCCGGACTGGTTCCTTGCGTCTATCATGACGACCCAGTGCTCGGTGTCGGGGTTTGCAGACGCATTCGAGAAGTCGCCGGATACTATCAAATCGTACATCGAATTCAGCGCATAAGCCGCAGCATACCCTCGATATGTGTATATACACTCGAAAGAGTGGTATTTCTCCGCACTTCCACATGAATAATTGTCTTAATCATTCTTTTGACGAGAATTTTCGAAACCAGGCTCCTTTAGGGACATTTATGGCAAGGAATTATGATGTATGAGGATATTTTCGATGCATTTAGACGTAAATGCTGGTTGGAGGCGTAGAAATCCATTGAAAACTCAAAATGAAGGCCTCGTAGGGACTAGTTTCGCCGGTCGACGCTGTGGCAGAGCGCTATCGTTCGCGCCAGTGGCTACGTCTGGGAATACTCATCGACCCACTCCTGCAGCGTGATGCCCATCGTTGACTGGGTAATCGCGTTCGAGGACGCGGAGTTCGCACTCTTGACGAGTTCGGCTTCCAGTGTCCGCGTCGGGATCTCGCCGATAAAGTGCGGAATCGCTCGTTGGACCGCCAGCGGACAGCCGACCTCGTGTGCGAGTGCATAGCCTGACAGGGAGTGTGGGACCTCTTCGGTTGCGTATTTCGGGTCCGGGTCGAGTAGCTTCTCGTCCTCGACGAAGTCGACGTACTCGTAGCATTTTCCGACGTCGTGGAGTAGTGTGGCTGCCACGATGACGTCCATATCGGGGTCGGCACTGTGGAACTCCTGCTGTTCGATAGCGGATTCCCGTGCGATTCTGGTGACACCGCGGACGTGCCTGACGTTGGTTACTTCGTGGATGTTCCAGGCGTAGGGGATATCGGTAATGTCGCGCCAGCCACCTCGGTCGAGCGCGAGTGTCCACGCCTCGATGACGTTGCTGCGGAGGCTGTCCGACGAGATGTAGTCGAGTTCCGGGAACGCCTCCGTGACTTGCTCCTCGTAGTCGGGCATACTACCCCTCGTCCTGGACGAGCTGTTCCTGGCCGATAAACCGGGGCCGCTCGTCGATAGCCAAGAAGTTATCCACGTCCTCGCGTGCCGCTTTCGCTTTCCCTTTGTCGGGCGCGTAATCCCGCGACCCTTCGCTGCCGAGCGCGTCGTATAGCTTCTCGAGGTCGTCAAAGTAGAGTTCGGCGACGCCGTCGAACTCGGCGTTCTCGGGGTCAGTGGGGATGACCGTATTGTACTTGACGACGCCCTCGATTTCGCGGGCAATCGGTGTATGGTTGCTCTGCCAGTAGTCGACGAACTCATCGTGTGTCATGTCGTCCTGCCGGACGAGAAACGCCGAGTGCTTGTAGAGGCCGTCGGTGTCGCCGTCGACCTCGTCTTTCTGGACGATCTCTTCGCCGATAATACGCGGCCGCTCCTCGACAGCAAGGAAGTTGTTCACGTCCTCGCGGGCCTTCGCGGCGACCGCTTTCGTGGGGTCATAGTCACGGGAGCCGGGACTACCCAGCGCCTCGTGCAGGTCCGCAAGCGTCTCGAAGTACAGCTCCGCCAGTCCGTCGAATTCGGCGTGTGCTGGTTCTGTTGGAAGGACTTGCTGGTAGCGAACCACGCCCTCGATGTCCTTTGCAATCGGCGTGTGATTGGTCTGCCAGTAGTCGACGAACTCCTCGTGAGACATGCCGTCCTGTCTGACTAACAGGGCTACGTGCTTGTACATCATCAGCACATTTCTGACCTATGAATATAAAAGCTAACGCTGTCGTCTATCAGATTAGTTAGGTCAGTAAAGATTAATGTACGTGTGACGCCGAAGACTGAACCGATATGGAGTCAGTCAACCCAGCCACGGGTGAGCGGCTAGACGTGTATGACCCGGATGATGACGACACGGTCGAACGGAAACTGGACCGAGCCGCAGCGACGTTCGAGGAGTGGCGTGATGTTCCGTTGCGTGAGCGCGAGCAATTGCTCGTAAACGCTGGTGAGGTCCTCCGGGAGAACAAACAGCGGTACGCAGAGCTGATGACCCGGGAGATGGGCAAACCCATCACTCAGGCCGTCGCTGAAGTCGAAAAGTGTGCCTGGGCGTGTGACCACTACGCTGAATACGCGCACAAATATCTCTCCGATGAGCACCACCCCAGCCCGCCGGGGACAGAAGTAAAGACGGTCCACGACCCGCTCGGGCCGGTACTCGCGGTGATGCCCTGGAACTACCCGTTCTGGCAGGTCGTTCGCTTTGCCGCGCCCTATCTCACTGCCGGCAACGTCGGCCTCCTCAAACACGCCTCGAACGTTCCCGGGTGTGCGCTCGCGCTCGAAGAGGTGTTTACCGAAGCGGGCTATCCCGAAGGCGCATTCCAAACGCTGTTGGTCGGTTCCAGCGATGTCGACGGCGTTCTCGCAGACGAACGCGTTCGCGCGGCGACGCTTACCGGAAGTGGTCCCGCTGGGCGCGCCGTCGCCGAAACGGCCGGCAAACACCTGAAAAAGACTGTGCTGGAACTCGGTGGGTCTGACCCGTTTATGGTCCTCGACGACGCGGACCTCGACGCTGCCGTTGAGACTGGGGTACAAGCACGGACGCTCAACGGCGGACAATCGTGCATTGCCGCCAAGCGCTTCATCGTTCACACAGACGTCTACGAGGAGTACGTTGAGCGGCTCGTCGCTGCCTTCGAAAACCTCACTGTCGGCGACCCGATGGCCGACGAAACTGATGTCGGTCCACAGGCTGACCCTGACCTCATGGCCGAACTCCACGACCAGGTACAGACCAGCGTCGACGCCGGTGCAACGCTGTTGACTGGGGGCGAGCCGCTTGACCGGGCCGGTGCGTTCTACCCACCGACAGTACTGACTGACATTCCTTCAGGATGCCCCGCTGATACCGAGGAGACGTTCGGCCCAGTGGCGACCGTCTACGAGGTCGCCGATGTAGAGGAAGCAATCGCAGTCGCGAACGACACCCGTTTCGGGCTGGGTGCGAGCCTCTGGACTGCGGACCGGGAACGCGGCCAGCGGCTGGCACGAGAGGTCTCCGCGGGCTGTGTCTACATCAACGAGATGACCAAATCAGATCCGCGGGTCCCGTTCGGCGGCATCAAAGACGCCGGCTACGGCCGTGAACTCTCGGAGATGGGAATCAAAGAGTTCGTCAACAAAAAGACAGTCTGGGTCGAATAACCGTTCGCGTTTGGCACTGGGTGGTCTTCACATTGCTGACGCGCTCGGCTCTCGTCTGCCGGCAGCAACGATGGTAGTCAGCGATTCGCGTGACAGGACAAACCTTCTTGTTTCAAGGGGCGTTATGCAAGCGCATGGAGTTAGCAATACTGGGCGGTACTGGTGACATCGGTGAGGGGCTCGCAATGCGGTTTGCCTCGGACACGGACCACACGATTACGATCGGCTCGCGGGACGCTGCGAAAGCCACCGAGCGAGCGAGCACGTACGAAGAACGACTGTCCGAGCACGGCGTCGAGACTGGAATCAACGGGACAGACAACAGTAGCGCTGCGGCCGGTGCAGACGTGGTTATCCTGGCTATTCCGCCACACCACGTCGGCGATACGGTTGAAGCACTGACTGCGGATGACGTGCTCTCGGACCAACTGCTCATCAGCCCCGCTGTCGGGATGCAAGGCGACGGGGATGGACTCCACTACCGACCGCCGTCGACGGGGAGCGTTACCGAGTTTGTCGCGGAGCGAGCCCCTGAATCTGTTCCAGTGGCCGGCGCGTTCCACAACCTTGCAGCGGACCGGCTGGCAGATCTAGAGGCCACGCTCGATGTAGATACGCTGGTGGTCGCGGATGACCCGACGATCAGCGAGCGAGTCGTGGCGCTAACTGCTGACCTCGCAGGTGTCCGGCCTATCCCTGCTGGGCCGCTATCGAACGCTACGGAGGTCGAGAGTCTGACGCCACTGCTCATCAATATCGCTCGATACAACGAGGACATGCACGATGTCGGTGTGAGCTTTACGTAGACTCCGGCAGCGGTTCTGTCCTCCGCCGTGATTCAAGTAGTGTCGTCGTGCGGCTGATTGTGTGCTTGTATTGCCTGTGTCCGCAAACAGTCACAAACAGACAGGGAAGTATTTCACCGCGCGTTGTCGATTTCGTCGATCGCGTCGGGGTTCTCGATACTTGAGAGGTCCCCCAGTTCTGCGCCCTCGTAGACATTCTGAATGATTCGCCGTACAATTTTTCCCGACTGGGTCTCCGGAAATTCATCGACGAAGCGGACTTCACGCGGACGGAACGGCTTGCCAAGCGCTCTCCCGACTTGCGCGCGCAGCGCCTCGCGAAGGTCCGCTGACTCCTCGAACCCCTCGTTGAGGATGACATATGTGACAACTGCAGTCCCCTTCGTTTCGTCGTCCGCACCGATCGCAACAGCGGCGTTGACCGCATCGTGTTCGATGAGTGCGCTCTCGACCTCGGCCGGGCCGACCTTCCGGCCGGCGACGTTGAGCACGTCGTCCGACCGACCGTGTAAGAACCAGAAGCCGTCCTCGTCTTTCTGTGCCCAGTCGCCGTGGTCCCACATATCGCCGAACCGCGACCAGTACTCTTCGAGGTACCGCTCGTCACCGCTCCACAGCGACTTTGTCATCGACGGCGCTGACGACTGACAGACCAGATACCCCTTCTCGTTGGCTTCGGCAACGGATTCCCCTTGTGCATCGACGATGTCGATGTCCATGCCGAGCGCCGGACCACCAAGCGTCCCCGGCTTCAGCGAATGCAGCGGCGTCGGTTGCAGGAAACAGCCGAATATCTCCGTTCCGCCGGAGATGTTCATAATCGGTGTCGTGCCGTCGCCGACGTTCTCCAGAAACCACTCCCAGGAGTCCGGGTCCCACGGCTCGCCAGTTGAACCCAGCAGGCGCAACGTCGAAAGGTCGTGCCCATCCGGCCACTCGTCGCCGTGTTTCTGTAGCGAACGGATCGCCGTCGGTGAAATCCCGAACACCGACAGATTGTGGGTGTCGATCATTTCCCAGAACCGGTCCGGCTCGGGATAGTCGGGGGCCCCCTCATACAGGAAGACGGTGCCACCGTGGGCGTGATTGCCGATCAGCGTCCACGGCCCCATCATCCAGCCGATGTCCGAGACCCAGAAAAACCGGTCTGCGGGCTTGTGGTCGAACGAAAAGAAGATTTCCTTCGCCGGCTGGACGAGCCCGCCGGCGTGCGTGTGGACGATACCTTTGGGTTTGCCCGTTGTCCCGGATGAGTACAGCAGCATCGACTCGTGGTCGGCGGGGAGCGACTGGGTCTCGTAGTCGGCAGATTGGGAACCGACTGCGTCTGCCCACCATTCGTCACGGTCTGAGTCCCACGAGAGCCCAGACTCCGTAGAACCAAGCCGATTATAGACAATGGTGTGTTCGACGTGGCCGGCCGCTTCGATAGCCTCGTCGGCGGCCGATTTCAGGTCGATTTCGCTGCCCCGGCGGTAGAAGCCATCGCCGGTGAACAGGACTGAACACTCGGCGTCTTCGATGCGGGTTGCTGTCGCGTCGACCCCGAAGCCGGAGAAAATAGGGACAGCAATCGCACCGACTTTGAAACAGCCATACAGCAATGTGACGATTTCCGGGACCATCGGCATGTACATCCCGACGGTGTCACCGGGTCCGACACCGCGCTCTTCGAGTGCATTGGCGACGCGATTGGCCTGTTGGTGGAGTTCGTGATAGGTAACCTCACGGACTGTCCCGTTTTCACCCTCCCAGATTGTCGCGACGGTATTTCGGGTCTCTGAATCTGGGGCTGCGTGACGGTCGACGACGTTGTGCGCGATGTTGAGTTCCCCACCGACGTACCAGTCCGTGAACTGGGGGCCGTCTGTGTCATCGCGGACTTGCTCGTACGCCTCGTAAAATTCCAGGTCGAGATAGTCGACTATCTCGTCCCAGAACCAGTCCAGTCCGGATGCCGGTTCACCGTCGATATCGGTGACCGTCCGCCTGTGGAGTTCTTCGAAGTCCTCGATGCCGTGCTTTTGCATGAACGCGTAGACGTTGCTCTCGGTCACGAACGTCTCGCTCGGCTCGTACCGTACCTCGTCGAGTGCTGTGAGTGAATCTGACATTGGATTCAAGTGGCTGTGACAGTGTCGGAAGCTGTGCAGTCGCTGCAGTTGAGCGACCCCGTCTGGTTGCGCTACCCCGTCTTGTAGACGCCGCGTGCGTCCGCGACCTGTGTGCCGTCTTCAGCGTACACTTCGACGCTGACGACGCCAACGTCACCGCCGTGGCGAACCACATCCGCCTCTGCTCGGAGGTCCCCTGTCCCGGCTTCGAGGTAATCGATGCGCATATCGATGGTCGGCACCGGCTGGTCGACGAGCGACACCAGAGCGGCCCCACCAACGGTGTCTGCGAGCGTGAACGTGACGCCGCCGTGGGCCATTATCTGCTCTTCGTTCCACGACAGCTCTTCGCGCATTTGGATATGCCCTTCGGCGTACCCGTTGTCGACTGTGGTTATTTCGATATCGAGCAGGTCGGCAAACGGCATGTTCTCGAAGAACGCTTCGATGTCCATACTCGTTCAACCGGTTTTTCATCAGGGGAAATAAGTATTGGTGTTCACACGGTGCCGGACCACACGGGCGGTACCGAGGGACTCACTGGCGCTCATGGTGTCTCAGCCCCTTCGGTCCGGACTGCGTCTGGCGTCTCGGCAGTCACCGACACGACGTGCCAGTCCTTAGCTGACCTTCGGCTGCACCTCTTCACCCAGCCGCCGGATACACTCGGCCATCTCCTGCGTTCCGGTTCCCGGGTGATACGTCCGGAAGATGAAGTGTATGTCGTCGCCCAGCGCCTCGCGGTACGTTTCGAGTTCTTCGGTGACTTGCTTGGGTGTACCGAAGATAGCCTGCTCTTTGAGTTCCTGTTTGCGGTCTTCGTCCAGTTCCGCAACGGTCTCGCCGGAGAATATCTCCTCGTACCGGCGCTGGATGTAGAGGTAGCCGTCGCGCATCCGCTCCCACGCGTCCTCGCGGGAGTCTCCGACGAAACCGTGTTGGAGGACGTACACCTGAAAGTCGCCCTCGATATCCTCGTCGTCACGGACGTTACGGATGTCCTCGACGCGCTTGCGGACGCCATTGACTGACAGCGACGACGGGGCACACCATGCGTCAGCGGTCCGGGCGGCTCGCCGGACGGCAGGCCGCGACGCCCCACCGAGCATGAGGGGAACGTCGTGTGCAGGCTTCGGTGTCACAGTGACGTCCGACGAGATGTCATGGAATTCCGGCTCGTAGCCGAGCGGCCCGTCAGACCAGGCCCCTCGAAGTGTGTCGACCGTATCGGCTAGCCGCTCGGCCCGTTCGTCGTCAGGAATCCCGAAGGCGTCAAACTCGGAGACGTTGGACCCGATTGCCATCCCGAGCGTCGTTCGGCCACCGGAGATCTGGTCCACCGTTGCGATATCCTCGGCGAGCCGGATCGAATCGTACAGCGGCGCGAGTGCGATGCAGGACCCGATTTCGATGTCGTCGGTGACTGCGGCTAACGCCCCAAGCGCCGGTGTGACGCCCGACAGATAGTCGTCGTCGAGGAAGTGATGCTCTGAGACCCAGGCGCTATCGAGACCCGCGTTGTCGATAACTTCCCCCAGTTCGAGCATTTCGTCGTAAATATCGCTGGTTTCGCGGTCGTCGTCCGGGCGCTGCTGACAGGTAAACAGGCCTGTTCCCAGTTGCATAAATTTCCGTAACGGCGCGACCGACTTAACGGTAGTGGCACGCCGGCGACCAGACAGTGCGTGAGACCGGCCAAGATGCCTGCCAGTCAGTAGTCTATCCGCGTGATCTCCGAAACGGGCCATTCGCTGAGGATCTCAACACCGTTCTCGCGGACAACGACCATCTCTTCGACGCGGACGCCCTGTCGCTCTGCGGGTTGCATCGTCTCGACAGCCATCGTCATACCCTCCTCGATTTCGATCGGGTGGTCCGGCGAGAGCCCGCGCCAGATGAGCGGCGTCTCGTAGAGCTGTAGCCCCAGCCCATGCGCCCAGTGGTTGGTCGTCATCTGCCAGAACTCGTCGGCGTCGTACCAGTCCATATGCTCACCCTCTCTGTCGGGGAAGCCCTTGCAGATCTCGTCGGTCGTGGCCCCCGGCTCGATTCGTTCGAGGACGTCGTAGAGGTCGTCACGCGCCTTTTGGTAGGCGTCTTTCTGTGCCTGCGTCGGTTCACCCATGCTGAACGTCCGGTAGTAACAGGAGCGATAGCCCAGATAGCCGATGTTGTAGAAATCCGCGTAGACGAGGTCGTTCGGCCGGATCATTCGGTCGGTCGTGTTCGCCTGATGTTTCGGCCAGGTGTTCGGACCAGAGGTCACGTAGCCACCCTGGGCCATCGCGCCGTGGCCCCAGAGTTCGCCGACTGCGTCGCCCCAGACTTCCGATTCCCGCTTGCCCGGTTTTGCACTCTCCGTAATCTTCTGGAAGCCCGCTTCACAGATGGCAGCGACCTGTCGCAGACACTCGACCTCGTCGCGGGTTTTGGTCTTCCGCGCGTCGAGCATGATATCGGTCGCTGCACTGGTGTCGACATTGACGCCGCGGTTTTCGAACTTCTCGATAAGCGTCCCGTTCCCCACGTCGATGCCCATCGGCTCCCGGTCGACACCGTACTCTTCCATGGCGGTGTACACCGTCTCGGCCATCTTGTCTTTGAGCCAGTCGCGCGCGGAAGCGCTGCCTGACGCCCGGGGAACGTTGCCGAGTCCAGGACAGGCATACCGGATGTCGTCGAGCCAGGGACAGTTGAACCGTTGGTTCGATGCGTGGTCCGCAGTGTCCCAGTGAACCACGTCGCCGTCTTCGGTCAGGAGCGTGTAGTGATCTGCCCCGCTCCCGCCGGTCATCGCCAGCCCGGTGACGTACCGGACATTCGGGTCATTGATAAGCAGCATCGACCCCAGTTCGGAGTCCTGCAGTCGGTCGAGGGCTCGGTCTTTGCGCTCGCGTCGCATCCGCTTGACGTCGATCCGTTCTTCCCAGTCGACGGCCATGGTGCCACGCGTTCCTTCCATGAAGTCGCGCTCGTACATCACGTATGCGTACAGGCAGGTCCCTAATCAAACACTGGGTTCACTCCGGCCGATACGGGACAAACGCAAGCACCCACGGTACGCACGTCACACAGCGACGGCAGGACTGGTGTATCAGAGCGATTCGAGCTCGTTCTCTTCCCGGAGGGTGTTGATGTAGGACCGGAACCCGGATTCGAGGTCGTACTCGACCACGTAGCCGAGATCGTTCTGCGCAGCGGTCATATCGAGATTCTGGGTCCAGGGGAGTTCGCCCTCGTCGGAGACATCGAGGTCGGCGTCCGGAACGATTTCCCGGACAGCGTTGGCGGCTTCACGGATCGTCGCGAGGACGCCGCGGACGTTGTAGATGCGCTGGCTGAGATCGTCCTCGTCGACGAACGTTGCTTTCCGGAACGCCTGTGCGATATCGCGGGCGTGTTGCCAGTCGATCACCTGATCACCGTACTCGACGCTGAACGGTTCGCCGAGTGCCGGCTTCTCGATGATGTTTGCGAGGAACGCCGACCCACCGGTTTCGCGGTAGGGGCCGTACGCGACTGTCGGACGGAGTCCAACGTGGTCAACACCGTAGTCCTCGTGGTAGACACGGGCCTGATGTTCGTTGTACTCCTTGGTCGCGCCGTAGAGCGTGTCAGGATAGACGAGTTCGCTCTCGTCGACGTACTCGGCGGCGTAGTTGTGTGGCGGCGCGTACACCGCCGCGCTGGAGGCCCAGGTGACACGCTCGATCTGGTCGTCGAGGGTGCGTGCGGCCTCGAAGACGTTGTTCGTCCCCCTGATGTTGACATCGAGGCCAGCCCGCGGGTTGTCCCGTGCTGTGTTCGTCAGCAGTGCCGCGAGGTGAACGATGTGTGTCGTCCCCGTCTCTTTGACGGCACGAATCACATCCGTCGCCTCGGAGACATCACCGCGCCGGATGGTCACGTCGTCGGCGACACCCAACTTCGATAGGATGTGGTCGTCCGTCGAGAGGTCGTAGGCGACGACGTCGTGGCCGTGTTCGATGAGGTCCTCGACCACATACGAGCCGAGGAAGCCGGTTCCACCAGTGACAAGCACCGTCGTATCTGTCATTGTCATATCAGTGTGTGTTCCGTGGTTGATTTATATTCTTTGCTAACCCGTGTCTGGGACGTCATTCGTGCAGTCCGCCGACTTCTTTGTAGAACGACGACTGGAGGGACTCGACCATCTCTTCGTCACGGTCGATGCGAACGTCGATGACGAACGGGACATCGGCGCTGGTCCCTTCGGCGAGTGCATCCCCGAGTTCAGCAGGCGTCACGGCTCGTGTCGCTTCAGCGCCGAACGCCTCGGCCGCTTTCACGAAGTCGGTGTCGTGGAACTCGACGCCAGCGATGTCGCCCGCCTCGTGTTGCATCTGACGGACCATCCCCAGGCTGGTGTCGTTGAGGACGACGAACGTGGGCGCGACGCCGTTCTCGACGGCTGTCTCCACACTCGTCATCGTCATCGTGAAGCCACCGTCGCCGGCGACGGCGATGACATCTTTCTCCGTCGTGATGGCGGCGGACACCGCGGCTGGCGTTGCCCATCCCATCGCGCCGACGCCACCGCTGCCGTAGTAGGTCCCGGTGTCCGGTGTCTGGAGGTAGTTCAGCAACCAGAATCGGTTGTTGCCCGAGTCTGCGGTCACGATGGTCTCCGAATCAACCACTGTCTCTATCTCTTTGACCGCCCGCTGTGGCTTGATTGGCGACGCGTCCGACTCGCATCTGGGGGCGTAAAACGACTCCTGCGCCGCGGCCGCACGGTCGCGCGCCCAGTCGTTTCCAGCGCTCTCGGGGAGGTTTGCCGCCAGGTCGTCGAGGCTCTGTGCGGCGTCACCGATGAGTGCAACATCTGCGGGGTAGACCCAGCCAGCGTTGCGTGTGTCGATGTCAGCGTGGATGATTGTCTGCTCGTCGGGTCGGATGAACTCCGGGGACTGCCAGTTCGTGTCCATCGGGTTCATGCGACAACCCACGACGAGGAGGACGTCTGCCTCGCTGACGACCTGATTTGCGCCCTCGTGCCCGAAGGAGCCGATAACGCCCGCGGCCAGGTCGTGGGTTTCGGGGAACGTGGACTTGCCGAGATAGGAGGTAGTGACGACGGCATCAGTAGCCTCAGCGACAGTTTCGAGCTGGTCGTAGGCGTCGGCCGCGTGAACGCCGTTGCCGGCGATGATGACCGGTCGGTCGGCCTCGCTCAGGGCTGTTATCGCTGTCTGGACGTCCTCGCGGGCCGGTCGCGATTCCCAGTTTTGCACCTGATCGTGACCGTCCCAGACCGGCGGAATCGGGTCTTCGGGCATCTCCTCGGTGACGGCATCGCCGTCGAGGATTATTGCCGTTGGCCCCGGCCGGCCGGCAGTCGCGTGTTTGAACGCGAGCTGGAGGCTTCGCACCGTCTCCGTCGGTGAGCGCGGGAACCAGTTTTCCTTGGTGTAGGCGTCGAGTGCTGACGGCAGGTCCAGCCCGCCGTAGTCACCGCGAGCCTGCTGGTACGGCGCGAGTGTGGAATAGTCGCCACGCTCGCTGGCCTCGGTGATAACGACCATCGGTGACGAAGCGAGCTTGCCCTCCATCTGGCCGATTGCGCCGAGGCTGCCGATCCAGGGGCCTTGCCCCGCGAGGACCCCGGGGTTGCCGGTGAGTCGCCCGTGCATTTCGGCCATGACGCTGGCTTCGCGCTCATCGCGTGGTCGGACCATCTCGACGTCGGCCTCCGGGACGTGATCGAGAATCTCGATGGCACGACCGCCGGGATATCCGAAGACGTACTCGACGCCTTGCTCGTCCAGTTCTTCGACAAGGCGCTTTCCTGTTTCAGTCATGGGTAGTGAATTTGAGAGTCATTATCGCGTTACGTCCCACTGTGGGTAACTCCCAAGATATAGAGTTTGGGGTCAACGTTGCACCAATCCCGGTGAACGGACGTACTATTCGGGGCCCTGCGAAACTCGATGTCCTGCCGCGGTGTTCAAGTAATTCGACAAAGTCATAGTACCAGTTTCTAGCGGACTCGGTCCTTTGACCGCTCGGATTCCTTGTTATTGCTCCCGAAAACTGTTCTAATAGTTAGAACAGAGTAAATTCCAGTGCAGACTCCCTAGATTCATATACTGACTGAAAGGATAAATTAGGAAAATTGTCGGTAAAGACCTTCTAAGTTTGACTTCACCTACTGAGTAAGACACCTGAACCTTGGAGTATTGGATACTACGGTTGGCGGATTACAGCGTTACTGTTGTAACAGCGTTTGTCACACGATTTTCGCATAGTGTTACACTCATATAGATGTAACAGTACCCTGCTGTGCAGGCTCGGTTGTCATTGTCCTCATATCTTTGTTATTTACATCGACGAATAACCCTTCTTTGGAGCGGAACTATCGGTTCTTCAATGCTGTAGAGGCAGTAGCGGTTCTGGGGAGTCCGTAGCAGCTGGGGACTCATTCACCGAACTACATACCGAAGGTTCAGTGAGCGTGGCTGTGAGTCCGTTCGAATAATTCGAACCATTACGATCTACGATTGATTTATATACTAGAGTCCTCCGGATAGCTGCCTGTCCGAGCGGAGAGTGACGACTGATCGCCGAATTTGAGAGCCCATTCCGATACGAGAACCGGACTGCGCATTCGGTATGGCTAGTCCGGTGCTGGTGCTCGATTGGACGCTCAAACCAGCACTCTCGCATCGGCTACCCGTACCTATCTGGGCCAGAAGTGCGCTGTAACGGTTATAGGGCACGTCGAACGCCCTGTCGCCGACACCGTTCGTATGTTTCGAACGAGTATCGGTACTGGCGCGGTGCGCACACGACAGCGTTGACAATACAGGTACGTCTGTTGAGAGTCTTCTGCGTATCGCTGTGTTCGAGATCAGCTCGGATCGGACTCGTCCCTCTCAGGGCCCGTTTCGTCTCTGAGCAGAACCGCTTCGGTTCATAATAACGTTTATCACGAAAGATGGTGTCATGGGTAGTGTTGCGATGCACGATACAGTCAGCCGTCGAACTGTCATGAAGAGCATTGGTGCCGCAGGCGCTGTCGGACTTGCAGGCTGTTCGGCAGATGGTGGTGATGGTGGCAGCGAGAACACCATCAGCATGGGTATCCTAATGGGAGTCACAGGTGGTCTATCCGAAGTGGGTCCCGCGATTCGGGACGCAGCAGAACTAGCCGTAAAACAGGTCCGAGACGCGGACAACGGGTTCTCAGTCGATACGCAGTTTGAGAATACGGAGACCAAGCCCAGTCGGGGTGTGAGTGGTGCGGAAGCCCTCGTGAACGGTGGCTACCCGATGATTTGCGGGGGGTTGGCGTCATCGGTGACACTGCAGGTCGCGGAGAACGTCGCAATTCCGAACCAGACCGTGATGTGCTCACCATCGGCGACGTCGCCGGATGTCACGTCACTGGAGGATAACGACTTCGTGTACCGGACGCCCCCCACGGACAAGTTGCAGGGGTCACTGCTGGCACAGATAGCAGCCGAACGGCTCGAGAAGGAGAGCGCAGCTATCCTCTTTCTCAACAACGCGTACGGGAACGGCCTGTCGAACGGATTCACGAAGACGTTCGAGGAGGAGTACGGTGGTGAGGTCCTGAATCAGGTCTCGTACTCGGCGGGTCGGTCCTCGTACACCTCCCAGTTGCAGAACGTGCTTGACGGTGATCCGGAGACGCTCGTGATTATCGGCTATCCGGAGAGTGGGAACAAGATCTTCCGGAACTTCTACGGGAACTTCGACAGAGCGGACATGGATATCCTGGTGCCGGACGGACTCAGGGCCGATGACTTGCCCGGGAATGTGGGCCACGACATGACAAACGTTCGCGGGACCAATCCGTCCTCGGCCGGACCGGGGATCGAGTACTTCAGATCTGCATACGAGGAGGAGTACGGCTCTGCACCGGGACCGTTCAATCAGCAGTCGTTCGATGCTGCGGCGGTTCTGCTGCTGGCACGCGCGGCAGCCGGTGAAGATGATGGGACTGCAATCCGAGACCAAATGCGGGCGGTCACAGATCCCGGCGGCGAAACAGTCGGACCCGAAAACCTTGGAGAGGGTGTTTCGCTGGCGGCCGACGGGAACGAAATCAATTACCAGGGCGTCTCGGGCCCGGTTGAGTTCGACGAGAACGGGGACCTGGCCAGCGCCGTGTACAACTACTTCAGGTACACGGAGGACGGCACAGAGAATATCGAGCAGGTGGAGGTGTAACCGAAATACCGCTGGGCTTTCTCCTCTGACTACAATTTCCCCTCAGTACGACAGTCTAGGTGGGTTTTGTACCATTGCCGTGGCTCAGATAGAACATGTTCATCATACTGTCTGGCAAGGTTGGGGGAACGGCACCTGTCGTACAACCGAAAGACTATAATCAAATACCGTTATACTCATGAACTGATGTCTCAGTACGCAGCACGCGTCGAAGAGATGGATATCAGCGGCATCCGAGAAGTCTTCGAGGCGGCAGGCGAAGACGCAATAAACCTGGGTCTCGGTCAGCCTGATTTCCCAACGCCAGAACACGCCCGGGAGGCAGCGACGAGTGCGATTCAGAATGGGATGGGCGACTCATACACGTCCAACAAGGGCATTCCAGAACTCAGAGAAGCCATCAGTGAACGCTACGCCACCGACAACGGACAGGACATACCGCCCGAAAACATCATCGCCACTGCCGGCGCAAGCGAGGCGATTCACGTCGCCATAGAAGCCCACGTCCAGCCAGGTGACGAAGTGCTCTGCCCCGACCCCGGGTTTCTGGCCTACGAACAACTGGTGTTACTCGCCGGCGGCGAACCAAAGCGGGTCGAACTCCGGGACGATCTGACCCTTGACCCCGCTGCTGTCGAGAATGCCATCACGGACAACACGTCACTGTTTATCGTTAACAGTCCTGCGAACCCGACCGGTGCGGTGCAATCGAAGCGGGATATGGCGGAGTTCGCGCGGCTAGCGGATGAGCACGAAGTCATTTGCCTCTCCGATGAGGTCTACGAGAAGATCGTCTTCGACGGTGAACACCACTCACCGGCGGAGTTCGCCAGCTCCGATAGGGTAATTCAGGCCAGCGCGTGCTCGAAAACGTACTCGATGACAGGGTGGCGGCTCGGGTGGGTGGCGGCCAGTTCAGAGCGAATCGAACGGATGTTACGGGTGCACCAGTACGTGCAAGCGTGTGCCAGCGCTCCATCGCAGTACGCTGCCGAAGCGGCGCTTACCGGCCCACAGGAACCGGTGCGAGAGATGGTGTCGGCCTTCGAGGAGCGTCGAAACGTGCTTCTCGATGGGTTGGAGGATATCGGCCTCGACACGCCAGTACCGAAGGGAGCGTTCTACGCGATGCCTCACGTCCCGGACGGGTGGACCCAGAAGATGCTGGACAACGACGTCATCGTGGTTCCGGGCGAGGCGTTCGGGCCGAGCGGCGAGGGACAGGCGCGAATCTCGTATGCCACGAGCACAGCTGAACTGAAAGAGGCGCTGGAAGTGATGGGAACGGTCACGGATTCTCTGTAGCGCGCCAGCAGGGACTCGCGACTGACTGAGCCTTCCGACAATCGGTTTCATATTTCTCGTCGTGGACATAGATACATATGCGCTTCAAGCGAGCACTGCCGAAGTCGGGAGCGTATGCGCCCGCCGTTGTGTACTGACTACTGGTATCAACGCTGAACCCTGGTATCAACGCCTGCGGTTGCAAAGCCCGCCTGACTTAGTTACATGTCTGATATATGTTGTACATTATCGTGTGTGTCACTAGCATGAAATGGGCGTATATTTTCGGTTCCCTGTGATTCTATGACGATTTTACATCAAGATTTTTAACACTGGGTACAGAGCACGATAATATGGCGGCACGAGACTACTACAGCCGTGGACAGAATCTACTATACAACCGCCCAGTACTCGTTATATTCGCCGTTATCGGCGTGTTTCTCGTATTCGACATCCTTCGACAGTTAGGCACTGGAACAATCGTCGTCACAGACCTCATGAGTTATCTCTGGAACGGACTGGTGCTTGGGATGTCGCTTGGACTGGCCGGTGTCGGCCTCTCGATGACGTACAGTATCCTCAATTTCGCGAACTTTGCCCACGGTGACTTGATTACGAGCGGTGCGTTCGCCGGATGGGCGACGGCGTTTCTGATTGCGGGCCTGGGGGAATTCTCTGTCGAAGCGCTCGTCCTCATCGGCGGCCCGATCGCAGTCGGTTCGAATGAGCTTGGAATAAACGTCGTCAATACCCCACTGGCGCTTCTGGCTGGATTGCTCGTCGCCGCGGCCCTCACAGCCGCCCTCTCGCTTTTGCTGGATCGAATCGTATTCAAACCGATGCGCAGTGCCGATGGCGTGACGCTGATGATCGCCAGTGTCGGTGTCGCACTGTTCCTTCGTAATTTCCTCACCTTTTCGTTCCTGACTGACAGTCGCGGGCTGACAGGCGGCAATATCCCCCAATTTACCATCGCGGGCGTCACGTTCGGTGGGCACCAGATTACGCTGGTCGTCGTTGCCGCACTCCTGATGCTCGGCACTCACATTCTGCTCCAGTACACCAAGATCGGCACGGCCATGCGTGCGATGGCTGCGAACAAAGACCTCGCAAAAGTCACGGGCATCCCAACGGAACGCGTCGTCAAGCTCACATGGATTATCGGCGGCGGGCTTACTGGGTGTGCAGGCTTTCTTATCGCGTTACAGCAGGGAACGCTCACAGTTACAATGGGGTGGGACCTGCTGTTACTGGTGTTCGCAGCGGTCATTCTCGGCGGTGTCGGATCGATCTACGGCGCAATGGTCGGTGGGGTCATCCTCGGCATCGCGAGTCGACTCGCGCTCGTCTGGATTCCAGCCAGCTTCCTCTTGGTTGCGGCATTCGTCATTATGATCGTCATGCTGCTCGTGCGCCCGTCGGGTCTGTTCAGTGGGAGGACGACGGCATGAGTACGGGTTCCATTCAGGCGCGGGCTGAGGGCTGGCTTGGCAACAATGACGTGCGCCTGCTTGTCGCGCTTGCTCTCGCGATCGGGGGACTGTACGCGCTTTTCAGTGTCGTCCTCGGGTTCCAGCTGAACGGTACCGTCAACACGCTCCGTCGTGTCGCGTTCCTCTCAGCTATCTATGCCATGTTAGCGCTCGCACTGAACCTCCAGTGGGGGTACGCGGGCCTGTTCAATCTCGGTGCGGCCGGGTTCATGGCGATCGGTGTGTACACGATGGGGATACTGACCGCCCCAGTGACGGCCAGTCCGCCCGGCTTCGGGCTGCCGCTCCCGGTCGCCATTGTGGCTGCTATCCTCGTGACTGGGGTCGTCGGCGGCCTCGCAGCGTTGCCGGCGATCCGGCTTCGTGCCGACTATCTTGCCATCGTAACCGTCGCGTTCTCGGAGATCGTTCGCCTCACACTCCGTGCCCCGGAGTTCGCGAACACTCGCATTGCCGGCGTCGCATTCGGGACTGGCGGTGCGACGGGCCTGTCCCTGCCACCGAATCCGATCCGGATTCTCTTTTACACAGACCCGGCCGCAACAGCCCCAGCGCCCAATGCGCTGGGTGCGGCGATGTTCAGCGCCGTGGAACCACTGGGAATCGAGCAGACGCTGGTCATCGGCTGGGCGTACGTGGTCGTGCTGTGTCTCTGTCTCGGCCTCCTGTACTGGCTGATGATCCGTATCGGGAAGTCACCCTTCGGCCGGGTCCTCAAGAGCATCCGCGAGGACCAGCAGGTCACGCAGGCACTGGGGAAAGACACGCGCCTGTTCAAAATAAAGACCTTCGCGCTTGGCTGTGCGCTCATGGGCCTGATTGCCATCCTTTGGCGGCTCTCCGGAGGCTATGCATCGCCACGGATGTTCAAGCCGATACAGACGTTCTATATTTTCATTGCCCTGTTTATCGGTGGGACTGGCTCACCGACGGGAAGTATCGTTGGCGGTGCCCTGTTCGCGAGTCTGCTCTTCGAGGGACCCTCGTTCGTCCGCCGGGTCGTGGCAGAGTACCTCCAGCTCAGCAACGCCCCCGACACGCTTGTCGGTGCGCTTGCCGAGCTGGGGACCCTTGATATCACGCCCCTGCTGGCCTATTCCGTGCAGGACGTGAGCATCTCCGCGCTCCGGCTCATGCTGTTAGGTATCGTCCTGGTGTATCTCATGCAACGGCATCCGGACGGGCTGCTTGGCCATCGAAAAGCAATCGCATCGAGCGTTGACCTCTCACAACAGGCGACTCGCGAGGACGACAATGAGTAAGAACGCACACTCAGCACGGAGCGACCAGACCCAAAAGGGACAGCAAGAGCAGATACTCAAAGTGGAGAACCTACGAAAGACGTTTGGCGGTATTACCGCTGTCGCCGACGTCTCTTTCCACGTCGAAAAGGGGTCGATCACCGGCCTGATTGGCCCGAATGGGGCTGGCAAGTCGACGACGTTCGACCTGATTACCGGTGTGCAACGGCCGGACGGGGGCGAAGTCGAGTTCAACGACACGGAGATAACGGGGTACCGGTCGGATCAGGTCGCAAACCAGGGCCTCGTCCGGACCTTTCAGATCGCACGGGAGCTATCGGAGATGACTGTGCTGGAAAACCTGCTGCTGGCACCACAGAACCAGGCCGGCGAAGCAGTCTGGCGAGCGGTCCTCCCGCGAGCCAGAACGAAGGTCGTCGAACAGGAAAAAGAGCTCCGGGAACAGGCCTGGGAGATGCTCGAACTGTTCGAGATCGAGCACGTCGCGCACGAATCCGCCGGCAATCTCTCAGGGGGCCAACGAAAGCTTCTGGAGATGGCGCGCGTGCTCATGACCGACCCCGAGATGGTGCTGCTGGACGAACCGCTTGCGGGAGTCAATCCGACACTCGAGGAGAAACTCATCGACCGGTTGCACACGCTCAAAGAGCGTGGCTACACTTTCCTCTTCGTCGAACACGACATGGACGTTATCATGAACAACTGCGATACGGTCATCGTTATGCACCAGGGGAGCGTTCTCACCGAGGGGCAACCGGACGCGGTGAAAAACAATGAGAAAGTGCTTGACGCCTACCTCGGAGAAGAGGTGAAAATATGAGTTTGCTGTCAGTACAGCAACTGGACGCCGGCTACGGTGACCTGCAGATCCTCACAGACGTCGATATGGAAGTCGGACAGGGTGAGTACATCACCATCGTCGGCCCGAACGGCGCAGGTAAGTCCACTGTGATGAAGTCAGTGTTCGGACTGACGACGTACATGGGGGGCGAGATCGTATTCAATGATAGGGACATCGCTGGCGAACAGCCGGAAGATATCATCTCGTATGGGTTGAGTTTCGTCCCCCAGAGCAACAACGTGTTCGAGCCGCTGACGGTCACGGAGAACCTCAAGATGGGTGCATACACGCTGGACCAGTTTCCCGAAGAGCGGCTACAGGCGGTTTACGACCGGTTCCCGATACTGGAAACGCGGTCAGAACAGAAGGCGGGTACACTTTCAGGCGGCCAACAGCAGATGCTTGCGATGGGCCGTGCGCTCATGCTCGACCCTGATCTGCTACTCCTTGACGAGCCCAGTGCAGGCCTCGCACCGGACCTCGTCGACGAGATGTTTGACCGCATCGACGAGATCAACGACGCCGGAACCGCCGTCCTCCTCGTCGAGCAAAACGCCAAAGAGGCATTGCGGCGGTGCGACCGCGGCTACGTCCTTGTGCAGGGACAGAATCGACACGAAGACAGTGGTGAGGCACTTCTCAACGACCAGCAGGTGCGCGAGGACTTCCTCGGCGGGTAGCTCCTGTCCCCCAGCACTGGCTTGGTGACTGGATGCTGCCACGGGGTAGCATCGACGCGAGATACTGCACGGGCGCTAGCGTCTTTGACGGGGCCGATTATCAACCAACAGAGTGCCACACTGCAGCCCCGAATCCAGTGAAGTTACAGATATTTGAATATATTTAGTTCTTAGCAACAGTTCGTTATATCGGTTCGTCGGTATTAGCGCGTAGTTGGTGTTTGTATCACTATTATCACACGATATGACACATGGAACTAATATTCAACTATACTTTACTTGCTGCTTCCACGCTCCTTTGCACTAACAGTCGTTGCCGTTCACATCGGACCAACTACTGTGGCGTGTGAACGAGTGTCGCACAAACAATAAGTATCTACCATGTCAGTCTCCACATATGCATCCGGGCTTGAACCCTATCGCCTGCCCTGCAGGTCAGCTGTCCCGGCAGTTAATGGATTGGGCACTGCCCTCTTCCACAGCTACATTTTTCACATTTTCGACATTTAAACTGGCGTAGACTGCCAGCGCACAGGTGGTCCCTGTGCCCGGTGGAAAACGCCAGCCTTGAACACGCTCGGGGAGCCGTACTCAGCGGCTGTTCGGGTTATCAGGGTCTGTTGAGGGAGCGTCTGTCGAATACAAAAAACATCATCGAAAACAATGAACATGAAAAACGAAGCAGGAAGCAAGGACGTGCCAGCGGCCGTCAGAGAAGACTCGGATCTAGTCCAGGTACTGGATGCTGAAGGAAATGTCTTACCACAGGCGTCTGTTCCGGACATTTCAGACAGGCAGTTACTTGAGTTGTATGAGACAATCAAGTTCGCTCGTCACTTCGACCAGCGGGCGATCAGCTTCCAGCGACAGGGGCGGCTAGCGACATACGCACCAATGACGGGACAAGAAGGGTCACAGGTCGCCACGAGCCTGGCACTTGCCGAGCAGGACTGGTTGTTCCCGACCTACAGGGAGCACGCGGCGAAGTACGCCCACGGGATGGACCTTGCATCCCTTTTCGAGCCACTGAGAGGCTATCGAGAGGGATACGCGATCCCCGACGACGTCAACGTGATGCCGGAGTATATTCCGATTGCGACCCAGGTTCCACAGGCCATGGGAATGGCGTGGGGACACAAGCTACAGGGAAAGACCGATACGGCCGTCCTGTGTCACCTCGGTGACGGTGCGACCTCCGAAGGCGACTTCCACGAAGGACTGAACTTCGCTGGGGTGTTCGACGTCCCCGCTGTGTTCGTCTGTAACAACAATCAGTGGGCGATTTCGGTCCCCCGCGAGCGACAGACCGCGAGCGAAACCATCGCTGAAAAGGCACAGGCATACGGTATCGACGGCGTTCGAGTCGACGGGCTGGACCCGCTGGCGGTCTACAAAGTCGCCAGTGCGGCACTGGAGAAAGCCCGGAATCCGGGTCCCGGAGAGCTACGCCCAACGCTTATCGAGTCCGTCCAGTATCGCTTCGGTGCGCATACCACTGCGGACGACCCGTCCGTTTACAGAGACGAATCGGAAGAAGAGGCCTGGCGCGACCGCGACCCCGTGGACCGCATTGAAACGTACCTGTACAACGAGGGCATCCTCGATTCCGACCTTGAGAGTGAGATCCAGGACAGTATCGAACAAGAAGTCAGCGAGGCGATAGAAACGGCGGAGCAGACAGAGACGAGTCCGGACAACATCGTCGAGCATGTGTACGAGGACGTTCCAGCGCGGCTCGAAGAACAGCGGGACGAACTGAACCGGCTGCGCGAGAAGTATGACGACGGCGCGTTCTCGGAGGTGCTGGAATGAGTTCGACAGCCAGTACGCAGACGGGGCAAAACGCACAGCGTCTCACCCTCGTGGAGGCGATACAGGACGGACTGTACACGGAAATGTCGCAAGACGACAGCGTCGTCGTTCTGGGCGAAGACGTCGGGAAGAACGGCGGTGTTTTCAGAGCAACCGACCAGCTATACGAGGAGTTCGGCGAAGACCGCGTCATCGACACGCCACTGGCAGAAGCCGGAATCATCGGGGCTTCGATTGGACTCGCCCAGACCGGCATGAAGCCTGTTCCCGAGATGCAGTTCATGGGCTTCATGTACCCCGCGTTCGACCAGATCGTCAGTCACGCTGCGCGCCTCCGGAGCCGTAGCCAGGGGCAGTACTCGGTGCCGATGGTGATACGGGCCCCATACGGCGGTGGGATTCGCGCCCCAGAACACCACTCCGAGTCAAAGGAAGCGTTCTTCGTGCACGAGCCCGGCCTCAAGGTCGTCTCACCGAGCACACCCTACGATGCGAAGGGGCTCCTGGCGGCGTCCATCCACGACCCGGACCCAGTCATCTTCCTGGAGCCGAAGTTGATCTACCGCGCCTTCCGTGAAGATGTCCCGACGAAACCGTATGAAGTGTCGCTGAGTGAGGCTGCTGTCCGGCGGGAGGGAAGCGATATTTCAGTCTATACGTGGGGAGCAATGACCCGGCCCGCCCTGATCGCCGCGGAGAACCTCAGCCAGTCACATGGCATCGAGGTCGAGGTCATCGACCTGCGGACCCTGTCACCCCTCGATGTAGCGACGATTACGGACTCGTTCAAAAAGACCGGCAGAGCCGCGATTGTACACGAAGCACCGAAGACCGGCGGACTGGGGGCGGAAATCGCAACGACGATTCAGGAAGAAGCGCTCGTTCATCAGGAAGCGCCAATCAAACGAATCGCCGGCTTCGATGCCCCCATGCCGCTCCATTCGCTGGAGGATTACTATCTGCCACAGGCGGTCCGTATCCAGGACGGCATCCGCGAAACAGTCGATTTCTAACATGGTCCGTGAATTCGAACTCCCTGATGTCGGTGAAGGCGTCGCCGAGGGCGAACTGCTTCGCTGGCGGGTTGCGCCGGGCGACGCAGTTTCGGAAGACCAGCCAGTAGCGGAAGTCGAGACCGACAAAGCCGTCGTCGACGTCCCGTCCCCCGTCGACGGTGTTGTCGAAGAACTCCGTGCCGCGGAAGGTGAGACAGTCCCAGTCGGTGACGTGATTATCGTCTTCCGGGTCGAAGGGGAAGACGAACCGGACGGAACTGAAACGCCTGCAGACGACGCCACTGCGGACAGCGGGCACCAAACCGACGACGAAGCACCAACACAGCCAGCCGAAGAGACGCAGTCAGAACCAGCGGTGACACAGCACGTCCAAGTCGCCGCTTCGCCGTCTGTGCGGCGTCTCGCCCGTGAACTGGGCGTCGATATCTCCAGCATTGCGGACTCGTCTCCGGGGCGTATAACGGAGTCGGATGTCCGCGCGTACGCGAACACGGACTCTCACTCCTCGACGCAGGCGCAGTCAAACCAGCGGACCGCCGCCGCGAAGCAACAAAAACAGCAAGCAACTTCGACGCAGTCTGTCAGCCCAGTTCAGGCGAGAAAAACGGCAGACCGGGAGACGACGGTGGCCGTCCCGAAAACCAGACACGTCGCAGCGGAGGAAGGGGTCGATCTCGACAATATCCCAACTGATGAACGAAAGGACGGAGAACCCTTTGTCACGCTCGAAGCGGTCCGAGAGTACGCAGAGGCCCAACAGCAGGCACAGAAAAAGGATCAAGAAGCGGTAGCCGAGAGGGCAGCGGCTGACGAGCCGGCGCGCCCGGAGTCTCGGACGCCGTACAACGGGATCAGGCAGACGATCGGAGCCGCGATGACGGAGTCGAAATATACGGCCCCGCACGTCACTCATCAGGACGAGGTCGACGTGACTGCGCTGGTCGACGCTCGTTCGACCCTCAGACAGGAGGCCGAGGAGCACGATATACGACTGACGTACATGCCGTTCGTGATGAAAGCGTGTGCCGCGGCCCTGCAAGAGAACCCACAGGTAAACATCTCCCTCGACGAAGCAAACGAAGAAATCGTCGAAAAGGAGTATTACAACATCGGTGTCGCAACGGCGACTGATGCCGGGTTGCTGGTTCCCGTTGTCGAGGATGTTGATGCGAAAGGCCTGCTCGAAGTCGCATCGGAAACTAACGAAAAAACCCAGAGAGCGAGAGAACGGAGTCTGTCGCCGGAGGAGATGCGTGGCGGGACGTTCACTATCTCGAACATCGGCGGGATCGGCGGAGAGTACGGAACACCGATCATCAATCAGCCGGAAAGCGCAATCCTGGCACTGGGAGAGATCAAAAAGAAGC